>URZJ01000097.1 GCA_900552395.1 uncultured Collinsella sp.
ACGGACGAGAATCGTGCCCGTGGTTACCGTCTGGCCGGCATAGCGCTTCGTGCCAAGGCGCTGACCGCGGGAGTCACGGCCATTACGGGAGGAACCGAGTCCTTTTTTGTGTGCCATTGTGTATACCTACTCTTTCGTTACGAGTGTAATCTACTCGGCGACGGGAGCCTCGGCAACAGCCTCGGCCTCTGCCTTGACAGCCTTCTTGGCGCGGGACGTAGCCTGGACCTTCACGATCTTCAGCTTGGTGAGCTGCTGACGGTGACCCTTCAGACGACGATAGCGCTTACGCTTGTGGAACTTGAAGACCAGCTGCTTCTCGCCCTTGAACTGCTCAACGATCTGAGCGGTAACCTTGGCCTTGGCCAGCTTGTCGGGATCGGTGACGATCTTCTTACCATCGTTGAGGAAGATGACCGGCAGGGTGACCTTGTCGCCCTCATTGCCCTCGATCTTCTCGACGGTGATGACATCGTCGGTGGCGACCTTGTACTGCTTGCCGCCCGTGTTAACGATTGCGTACATGTTTACTTGCCCTTCATGCATCAGTTAGTGCAACAGCCGAATATAGTAGCAGGCGAAAATACCCCCGTCAACGAGTATGTGGAGCAAATCCACAAGTTCGCACAGGTATGGGGCTGACGAGTCGGCCCTCGTCGTCCTCGCATGCTTGATTCTGACGCTCGACATCGTAGGAGCAGATGGTCACGAGGTCTTGCATACCGGTGGAAACAATAGGTGCATCCACGCCCGGGGTCAAGCCCTGCAACAAAACATCAGCAGCGGAAAGCAAAATTTCCGGACGCATGGAGCCCTCGTTGTCGGCATGGGTGTCGAGCATGAGCACCAGATGGTCCGGACGCTCCCCAGCCGTGAGCTCATAGCCCACGAGCGTGTGATCCAAATCCAAGCGCTTGCTCTTTTTGCCGCGCGCGTAGTCGATGCCATGGTCGGCGCGCAGCGTGTCGATCGCACGACGCACCTCGTCGGCGCTTACGGGCGCCTCGGGATCCAAGTGCAGGTCGATGCGATACGACAGACGCGTGAGCTGCGCCGTCAACGCCGGCGTGCGCACGTCGATATACGCCGCCTCGATGGGCGCCAGATCGGCCGGTGACGCCGCAGCCAGGCGCCCAAACGCCTCGTCGAGCGCCACGAACTCGGTCATAAACAGGTCATACCACTCGCAGGTCGACGACGTACCCACCGGTAGCGCCGAAGAGAAGCCCACGCGCATGTGCGGAGAGAAGCCCTGCGTGACGGCATAGGGAAGTCCCGCACGGCGCACGATGCGCTCAATGGTATGGATTACTTCGAGATGGCCCAGGTACTTAAGGCGATCGCGCTTGCCATAGCGAACACGAAGCCTAAAGAGCGTGGGGTTGTCGGTCAGGCGCTCACTCATGCGCGATCACCCATCAATACATTCTTGACGTGGAGCGTGGGGCAGATTCCGCAGCCGGTGCACGACGTGCGGGTGCAGTCGGGAGTCGTGACACCCTCGAGCGAGCGACGGTACTCGCGCTCGAGGAAGCCACGCGTGCAGCCGGGGCTCACATGCTCCCACGGCAGGCGCCAGTCCAACTCGTAGGGCAGGTGCACGAGCTCATTGAGGTCGATGCCGTTTTTGGCAGCAGCCTCCTTCCAGTTATCGAGCGAGAAATGCTCTACCCAGGCGTCAAAGCGAGAGCCCGAGCGCCAAGCGTCGATGATGACGGGCGTCATGTCACGACCGGCGCGGGACAGCGCGGCCTCGATGAGCGAGGTCTCGGCATCGTGGTAATGAACGCGGACGGCACGGTTGCGAACGCTCGTGATGAGCAGCTTCTGGCGACGCTTGACGTCGTCGTAGTCGAGCTGCGGGCACCACTGGAACGGCGTGGCAGCCTTGGGGATAAAGACCGAAACCGAGATCGACACCGAGATCGAGCCGCGACGAGCCTTGGGCACCACGGAACGACCGAGCTCCAGCACGTGATCGGCCAGATTGGCGATGGCCACGATGTCCTCGTCGCGCTCGCCGGGAAGGCCCATCATAAAGTAGAGCTTCATGCGGTTCCAGCCGGCCTCGAAGGCCGCCTTGGCCGCACGGTCCAGGTCCTCCTCGGTCACGTTCTTGTTAATGATGTCGCGCATGCGCTGGCTGCCGGCCTCGGGCGCGAACGTCAGGCCGCCCTTCTTTTCGCCGGCGACCGACTCGGCCATATCCACGCCAAACGAATCCAAGCGCTGCGACGGAATAGACACGCGAATACCCGTATCTTCCAGGCGACGGTTGAGCCTGTCAAGCACGTCACGAATGCAGGAGTGGTCGGTCGTGGAGAGCGAGGTCAGCGACACCTCGTCATAGCCGGTCTTTTCCAGACCCTGAATCACCGACGAGACGATCTGGTCGGCCGAACGCTCACGCACCGGGCGATACGTCATGCCGGCCTGGCAAAAACGACAGCCGCGAGCGCAGCCGCGCAGAATCTCGATAGACAGGCGGTCGTGAACCAGCTGCGCATAGGGCACGCACGACTGCGACAGCGGATTCGTGGCGCCGAAATCCTCGACGACGCGTTTGTAGACCACGGTCGGCGCATCCTTGCCCTCGCGCGGCACGGTGTAGCCGTGCGGCGAGCAGGGCTCGTCGTGACGAACCTCATAGAGCGACGGCACGTAGTTGCCGGCAATGGATGCAAGCTGCTCAACAATCTGCGCGCGCGGGACTCCTTCGTCGCGCAGGCGGCGATGCAGCTGGCAGGTCTCGAGCAGCGATTCCTCGCCCTCGCCGATGAGGATGGCATCGAAGAAGGCCGCGTACGGCTCGGGGTTGTACACCGAGGGGCCGCCGGCGATGATGATGGGGTCGTCTTCCCCTCGGTCGGCCGCTAACAGCGGAATGCCAGCGAGATCGAGTGCCTCAAGGAAGTTCGTCACCGCCATCTCGTGCGGCACATGCAGGCCGACGATATCAAACGAAGCGACCGGCGCTGCACCCTCGAGCGAGAGCAGCGGAATGCCTGCCTCGCGCATAGCGTCACCCATATCGGGCCACGGCACATAGCCACGCTCGCAGGAGATGCCCTCGGCCTGGTTAAGGATGTTGTAGAGGATGGCGATACCCTGGTTGGGCAGACCAACCTCGTACACATCCGGGTAGATCAGGCAGCAACGGTAGTCGGCATCGGCCTTGGAAAGCGTGCCCCACTCGTGATCGATATAGCGACTCGGCTTTTCGACCTTGGCGAGCAGCGGCTCAATTAAATGAAAACAGTCTTGATACGGAACGCGCAACGGAAAACCCCTAAGCAGCGAGATCGGACGCGTCTTGGTAGGACGCCATAGGACGGGTAGCGCCCGCGACCGTGGTCACCAGATCGCGAACGCGGGAGAACGTGGCAGTGACCACCTCGTTGGCACGGCTGTAGTCGACATCGCGCTCGTAGAGCGAAACGAGCGCACGGCCCATGCCATAGGTGCCCGCGGCAGCAGTGAGCGCCTTGACGGCAAACCCAATATGCGGCGTCTGCTTGACGAGCGCGCGGGTGACCGCGCGGATCACAAGACCGCCGACAAGCACGCCCGCGACCTCGTAGCCGCGCTCAGGCTTAATGCCGCGTCCAAAGACGGCAGCGAGCTCAAAGAGCATGCCCACCTGCGCCAGCGCCATAACGGGATAATCGGCGCCCGGCAAAAACACCAGCGCACCGGTCGCCATATTAGTGAGCGCGCACGAGGTGATGATACGATTGGCCGCCGCGATGCGCATGAAGGCAAAGTTCGCCGCAAAAGCCGTTTCCCTTTCGGTGCGATCGAGAATCCAGCGGGCAAGCGTCTCGAGCAGATACGTCTTATCGGTTGCCGCTACCACGCCGAGCATGGGCGTGGACTCCTCGATAAACGGCACCTCCACAGCTGACTCGGCAAGCACGCACACGGGCGCGCCGGCGATCACGAGCTCCTGCACGGCACTCTCCAAGCGGTCGGAACCGCACGAGAGCACCAGTACCACATCGGTATCGGTCTTTGGAGCAATTCGCTCCTCCCCCAGACGCTCGACGCGCACAATGCCCGAGGTCGTCTGCGGCACAAAGGCGTCACGCACCGTCTCGGCCAGAAAGCGCGAGGCGGACGAATCCAAATAGACCGAGACGCGCACCGGCGTATCGGAATCCTTCTTAACGGACGCGCCCATCTTAAAAGCGCGGGTCAGCTTATCTACGGGAATTTTCATAGCAAACCCCTCCAGCGGTTACGCGGCGCCCGAACGATGCCGCCATATGGATTGTACGATACCCACCGTCAGCAGCTGAATCATCATCGAAGACGAACCGAAGCTAATAAACGGTAGCGGAATACCGGTAATCGGCATCATGCCAATGCACATGCCGATGTTTTCGAAGGTCTGGAACGCCCACATGCCAACGATGCCCACACACGATAGGCGCAAGAACAGCGACTCACACTCAAAGGCGACGCGAATCGTCGAAAAGATCAGCAGCACGTAGAGGCATAGGAGCAAAAAGGAACCGCAAAAGCCAAAGGTCTCGGACAGGAAGGCGAAGACGAAGTCAGTGTGGAACTCGGGCAGAAAGCCGCCGGCCGACTGCGTCGCATGGCCCAAACCCTTACCAAAGAAGCCACCCGAGCCAACGGCGATAAGCGACTGCTGCAGGTTGTAGGCATCGTCCGAATCGGCATTATCGGGGTCGATAAAGACCGTCAGGCGGTTCATCTGATACTGCTTGATGAGCACATCGTGGCCGAGCAACGAATCAAAGACCGAATCGAGCGCCAGGACGAGGGCTACCAGGCCCACGAGCAGGGCCAGGGTCGACAGCACCCATTCGCGGCGCGCACCGCTCATGCAGATGACGATGGCGCCCGAGACCAGCACGACCAGGCCCGAGCCCAGGTCGCCCATGGCGACGACGGCCAAAAACGGGATGGACAGCATGCCGCAGAGCTTGACGTAGTCGCGAACGGTATCGATGCGGCCGTTATACTGCGAGCCAAGCGTGGCAATAAAGAAGATGGTGATGAGCTTGGCAAGCTCGACCGGCTGGAATGTCAAGCCGATACCGGGAATCTTGATCCAGCCCGTCATGCCCAGACCGCCCGTATAGGACAGACCCGGAATCTTGGGCGAGAAGATCACGATCAGGTCGATGACGAGCAACGCCGTCGAGAAATTGGAAATACCGCGCAGGTCGGTACGCCAGACCAGCACCGCCAGCAACGCCCCGATACCAATTCCCAGCAGATGGCGTGAGAACGAAGCATCGGCCTTAAACTGCGAAGCCGACCAAATAATGATGGCACCGTAGGCGACAAGCGCCACTGTAGCCACGAGCACACCGATATGCACCTTTTGACGAAACGTGCCGCGCGAGGCCGAAAGTTGCTTGTTGACGCGGTCCAGGCTGCTGCGAGAGCCGGTCTTGGTTGAACGGAACAGATCCGCCGGAGAAAAATCCATCGCAACCTCCTATCGAACCGAAGAATCGCCCGAGGCCGAAGAGGTATCGGGCTCGTCATAAATCACGCCGAGCACATCGCGCACGACATGCATCGCGGTATCTGAGCCACCGCCGCCCTGCTCCAGGACAGTAGCGATGACATACTTGGGATCATCGGCCGGTGCATAGGCGCAGAACCACGCGTATTCGTCCTCGCCGCTTTTCTCGCCCGTGCCCGACTTGCCGTATACCTGCGGCGTCAGGGTGCCAAAGTGAGCCGCCAGGGACGTCGATGCCGTGTAAATCACGTCGTGCATGCCGTTGCGAACAAGAGCCAAATCCGAATCGCTGTTGATCTTGGCCTCCAGGCGCTTCTTCTTGCCCTTGCCGTTGTACTTATAGGCATCGCCGTCGCCATCGCGCGACACGGCAGACAAAAACACGTGAGGCACGTACTGTTTGCCGCCGTTGGCAAGACCCATATAGGCGCACGCCATCTGCAGGGGCGTCACCAAAATGTCGCCCTGGCCGATGGCAATGTTGGTCATATCGCCGGCATTCCACTTGCGGTCCTCGGCAGAGGCGTCGGTGAAGTACGACTCTTTCCACTCGGCATCGGGAATACGGCCCGCGCCCTCACTCGGCAGATCGATGCCGCAGGTCTTGCCTAGGCCCCAGCGACGAAAGACCTCCTGCAGCCCCTCGGAATGTTGCTCGTCATAAAAGAACGCCTTGCCCATGTCGTAGAAGACGGGGTCGCACGAGTTGGCGATACCCGACTGCAGCGTCATGGTGCCGTGGCCAGACGTCAACCAGCAGCGCTTGCCCCAAGCCTTGCCCAGGCCAGTCCAATAGCCCGTGCAGTTGGTTGTCTGCGTTGAAGTGTAGGTTCCAAACTCAAGACCGGCCAGTGCCGAGAGCGGCTTGATGGTCGAGGCCGACATGTACTGTCCGCTAATGGCGCGGTTGAGCAGCGGGTGCGAACCCTTGTCATCATTGAGCTCGGTCCACACGTCATTTGAGACGCCGCCGATAAAGACGGACGGATCGAACTTGGGCTGGCTCGCCATGCCCAGGATCTCGCCATTGTTGGGATCGAGACACACCACAGCGCCGTTGCCGGCATTGCTGTAGCCAGTGGTCTTGGCAAGCTCGATGGCGCTCGCCAGCGCCGTCTCACAGGCCTGTTGGATCTTAAGGTCGAGCGTGAGCTTAATGTCGGAGCCGGCCTTGGCGGGCACGGCGCCGGCCTGACCGGTCACGTTGCCCGAGGCATCGACCTTGACGGTCTGCTCGCCACGA
>URZJ01000098.1 GCA_900552395.1 uncultured Collinsella sp.
CATCCCGAGGGCCTGCCCGCCGGCTCCATCACCATCGATTGCGATGGTTCGGCCGGTCAGAGCTTTGGCGCCTTCCTGCCGCGCGGCATTACGCTCAACGTGTGCGGCGACGCCAACGACTACTTTGGCAAAGGCCTTTCGGGCGGCGAGGTGTCGGTGCGCCCCAACCCGCATGCGACCTATAAGTTCGACGAAAACATCATCGTGGGCAACGTTGCGTTCTTTGGCGCCACGAGCGGCCGTGGCTTCATCAACGGCCTGGCCGGCCAGCGCTTTGGCGTACGCAACTCCGGTGCCACCGTGGTGGTCGAGGGCTGCGGCAACCATGGCTGCGAGTACATGACGGGCGGTCTGGCGCTTATCCTGGGTGAGGTCGGGCAGAACTTCGCCGCCGGTATGACGGGCGGCGTGGCCTATGTCTTTGACCAGTACGGCACGCTCGATGCCCGCGTGAACCACGAGAGCGTTGAGCTCAAGGCCCCGACGGCCGGCGAGCTGGCACAGATTCGCGAGCTCATCCAAGAGCACGTGGACGCGACGCAGAGCCCGCGCGGCATCAAGCTGCTCTACAGCTTTGAGACGATGAGCAAGCACTTTGTGAAGGTCATTCCGACCGAGTACGAGCGTGTGCTGGCGATTGTCGCCGCCGCCGAGGCCGTCGGCAAGACGCATGCGCAGGCCGAGGAGCTGGCGTTTGACATTGTGACCGGTCGCGCGAGCGCCGCGGATGTCGCTCGCTTCGATATTGCGGGCGGTGCTGCTGGCGCTGCGTCTGTGGCTGCCAGCTCTGTTGCTTCGACCAAGAAGGAGGCGTAAGTGCCATGGGTAAGCCCGGTGCTTTTCTTGATATCGATCGTGTGACCCACGAGCTTCGCCCCGTGGAGGAGCGCAGCCGTGATTTCGATCCGCTGTACGTTGAACTCGACGACGATGCACGCCGTGCCCAGGCGAGCCGCTGCATGATGTGCGGCGTGGCGTTTTGCCAGATGGGCGTGAGCTTTGGCAAGGCACGTCCGAGCGGCTGCCCGCTGCATAACCTGATTCCCGAGTGGAACGAGCTGGTGTACCGCGGCCGCTGGGATGAGGCTGCCGAGCGCCTGTCGCTCACCTCGCCCATGCCTGAGTTCACGAGCCGCGTGTGCCCGGCGCTGTGCGAGGCCGCGTGCAACCTGGGCTCGGTCGACGGCCAGCCTACGACGATTCACGATAACGAACGCGCGATCAGCGACCATGAGTGGGCAAACGGCGGCCCGCGCCGCTTTGAGCCGGCAGGGGAGGATGCGCCCACGGTCGCCGTGGTTGGTTCTGGACCGGCTGGTCTGGTGGCTGCATGGGAGCTCGCGCGTCGCGGCGCCCGCGTGACGGTGTTTGAGCGCGACGACCGCCCCGGCGGCCTGCTCATGTACGGCATTCCCAACATGAAGCTCGAGAAGTCTGTGGTCGAGCGTCGCGTGGCGCTCATGCGCGAGCTGGGTATTGTGTTCGAGCTGGGCGCCGACGTGAGCGATCCCAAGGTTAGCGCCAGGCTCGACGACTTTGACGCCGTCGTGGTGGCTGCCGGCGCCCGTGCTCCGCGTGGGCTTTCGGCTGCGAACGTTGATGCCCCGGGCGTGGTGTATGCCGTGGACTACCTGACGGCTTCGACCGTCTCGGTGCTCGATGGCGGCGAGCCTGCCATCGATGCACGCGGCCTGGACGTCGTGGTCATTGGCGGCGGCGATACCGGTAACGACTGCGTGGGCACCGCGGTACGTCAGGGTGCGCGCAGCGTGCGCCAGTTTGAGTTCTTGCCGGCGGCGCCTGATGCGCGCGCGGCGAGCAACCCCTGGCCGCAGTGGCCCAACGTGAAGAAGACCGACTACGGCCAGCAGGAGGCTATCGCTGCAATGGGTGGCGAGATACGTGCCTGGGGCGTGGATACGCTTGAGGTGCTGCTGGACAAGAAGGGTGCGGCTGTGGGTCTGCGCGTGGTCGATCTGGATTGGTCGGCTGGCAAGCCCGAGCGCATCGCGGGCTCCGAGCACGAGGTGCCGGCGCAGCTGGTGCTCATCGCCTGCGGCTTTACGGGCCCGGAGCACGGTGTGTTCAACGCCGTTGGCGTGCCCGTTGCCACTGCTGGCCGTCCGCTGCCCGTGATGGCCGCCGAGGGCTCGCATCTTGCGGCTCGCACGGAGGGTGTCGCCGCGGATGCCGCGCCGGTGTATGTGGCGGGTGATGCCCGCAACGGCAGCTCGCTCGTGGTGAACGCCATGGCCGATGCCCTGGCCTGCGCTGCCGAAGTCGCAGACGCGCTGGAGCTGTAAGGTAGTCATTTAAGAACGTCCCCAATGACTGGTCATTTTTGTCTAGTCGTTGGGGACACTCTTTGCGAGCGATTTGCTCGTTTGTCGACGTGTGGGTGCTCATTTGCCGACTTCTTGGGCTGTGGCCACCTGTTGTTTCTGTGGTGGCTGCGGGCATCTGGCTCAAAAGGGCGAGTTGGCTGTCTATGTTTACCTGCTGTTTTGTTGCGGTGTGCATTTTCGGTCAAGCTTTTCGTCAAGTGTTTGGTCAGCATCTGGTTTGCAGCCGGAGGCCTATTTTGCCCGCGCTAGTCGTGGCTGCCCACCCTCCTCGTAAGCTCAAATTGAGGTCCATCAGTTTGAGGAGGATGCCATGACTGACCACGCTTTTGACCGAGCAGAGCTAGCCGAAGCCGTCGGCAACGATATTGCCGACATGGCTCACTTTTGGATGCTGCGGAAGTTTCAATTCCTGGAGCCGGCGCGCGAACAGTTCGAGATCATTGTCGACCCGTGGCTCAGCTATTGCACTGAGCCTTCGCAAAACGAAATCATGGCCTACAACATGGCGTTTACCGATTGGCTGCTGTTTGAGCGCCCCTATCGCCATGGCAAAACGCTGCTCGAGCTGTATGTTGACGAGCCGCCGGCATCGCTTTCGCCTGCCTCGCTCAAGCGGCTCGAGCAGGTACGCGACACGCAGTATTTCTCGCGCTTTGGCATTTTGGACAAGAATCCTGCGTCCGGCATGGTCGTGCTGAAGGACACGCGCACCGATCATCGCTTTGATGTCTACGATCCGCATATCGTGCAGAAGGAGCACTGGAGTGACGGCGCGATTGCGGTGCGCCTCGCCTGCGTCGACGATGTCTGGCTGACGGCGGGACAGCTCTACCTGTATGACATCGCGCGGCTGAGCGATACGGCGGTCGATGGGCCGGGTGCGGTGCATCCGGAGGACCTGCAGGACGGCTTTGACACCTCGTGCATCAGCTTCTTCTTGCGTCTGGTCCGCGACATCATGGGCGCCCAGGGGCGGTACGTAAAGTCGCTCAACATCTACGAGCAGGAGTGGGGGTAGAGGATGTGGCTGGTGTCGCCTGCCTTGCTTTCTGCCTTTTTGTCTCGATCTGTAACGTTTAGGGACAAAAAACCGGTCTACCTGTTACAGATCGAGACGTTTGGCACCTGGTTGGGGGAATGTCTCAATCTGTAACATCTACAGGCCAAAATTCGACCTATCTGTTACAGATTGAGACGTTTGGCACCTGGCTGGGGGGAATGTCTCAATCTGTAACATCTACAGTCCAAAAATCGTTCTTCTTGTTACAGATCAAGACGTTTGTCGGTGGAGGCAACGGTGACGATGGTCCATTTGTCCGATGTGGTGGTGATGGAAGTGTCTAATACCGTTTTCAAGCACAAGCATACGACTCGCAACACGTTGGCGCGGAATAGGATGCTCGCGCGACTCACGGAGGCGACCGAGCAAGGTGCGCTGCTCGCAACGCATGACAATGCCGAGCTCATGTGGCTGCGGCGTCATGTTGGAACCGACGATATCGCGGAACCCGAGCCGTATTTGTTCTGCTTTCAACATGATTGGGATGCGCTGACGCCGACGGAGCGAGCGCTGCGGGCCATCAAAGGGCTTGCGGAGTTTCATCCCGATTGGGCGTTTTGGGGCTATGACGCGGCACTTTTGTGGGGTCTGGAGGTGCCGAATGATCTGCTTGGGCCACGATATCTTGTTAAGACAGGTTGCTCGGTGCCGCTGAGTGCAGGATGTCGGCTGTTGCGTCCGCAGGCGGCGGGCGCACTTGAACAAGTCGACGGCGTGCAGGTGACGTCGTTTTGGCGCACGGTGGAGGATTGCCTACTGCGTGCACCGTTCTCCTACGGGTTGGCGATTGCCGATTCTGCACTGCGGGCGAAAGGCGTATCACGTGGGGATTTGTGCGAGCGCCTCCGCGCCGATTGCGAGGGCAGGCGAGGGTATCGCAGGGCACAGGTGATTGCGTCGTATGCGGACGGGCTGTCTGAAAACGGCGGCGAGTCTCGGTTCCGAGCATTCTTTATTGCGTACGGCTTTCCGGTTCCGGAGCTGCAGGTGGAGTTTCGCGACCCGCTCGATCCGAGCCAGGTGTTTCGCGTCGACTATTTTTGGCGGCTCGAGGACGGGACGTGTGTCATCGGCGAGCTCGACGGAAAGGGGAAGTACACCTTGCAGAGCGGCGAGGGTCGGGAGTCGGCTGACCCATTCGTGGCAGAGCGTCAGCGGGAATCTCATCTGACAATGCTCGGGCATAAGGTGCTTCGGTTTACGTTTGATGAGCTCAAGAATCCGGGGAAGCTGATCGAGAAAATGAGGCTGGCGGGTATTCCTCGGCAGGTTGAATTGGCTGAGGAGTGGAGATGCCAGTGGTATGGGCGCTGAGAGGTTTTGTCTCGATCTGTAACGTTTAGAGGCTGTTTGAGCTCGTAATTGTTACAGATCGAGACAAGCCGGTGAAACGTCGACCGAATGTCTCGATCTGTAACATCAAGGGGCCTAATAACCCTGTAGCTGTTACAGATCGAGATATTTCCCTGGTGTCGCTGGGGTGGGACTGCAGCGTGTTCCGTCTCCCCACATCCCCTCTTCCTTCCGTTAACCGATGCGTCTGCAGCAATCCAGCGGGACTAGGTGATAATGGACAAATGTTCAAGTTAATCGTGAGGGAGGAGCTCGATATGGCATCTGCCGATCGTCCCACATTGTTTATCAATGCGACCGTTCTGGATGGTTCGGAGCATATGGAGCCGCAGCCCGATATGGCCGTGGTCGTCGAGCGTGGCATCATCACCTGGATGGGACCGAGCGCTGTGGCCCAAGCTCCAGCGGGGGCCGAGGTCATCGACCTGGCAGGGGCGTATCTCATGCCGGGCCTCATCAATATGCACGTGCATCTGTGCGGTTCGGGCAAGCCGGTCTCGGCGGGTGATGCGGGCGCGCTGATGAAGAAGCTCGACAATCCCGTGGGCCGCGCCATCGTTCGCCACATCCTCAAAGGCAGCGCCCAACAGCAGCTGGCAAGCGGCGTGACTACGGTGCGCGGTGCGGGTGACCCGCTGTTTGCCGACATCGCCGTGCGCGATGCTATCGATGCCGGCAAGTATCAGGGTCCGCGTCTGGTAGCGCCGGGAACGGGCGTTACAGTGCCGGGTGGCCACGGCGCGGGGCTGTTCGCGCAGGTCGCCAATACGCCCGACGAGGCGGCCGAACAGGTGCGCGACTTGTACGCTCGTGGTGCCGACGTCATCAAGTTGTTCGTGACGGGTGGCGTGTTCGACGCGACCGAAGTTGGCGAGCCGGGCGTGCTGCGCATGCCGATCGATGTTGCCGCGGCGGCGTGCAAGGCGGCGCACGAGGTGGGCCTGCCGGTTATGGCTCATGTCGAGAGCACCGAGGGCGTGAAGGCCGCGCTTGAGGCCGGGGTCGACACGATCGAGCACGGTGCCCCGATGACGCCCGAGATCCTGGAGCTGTATCGCGGCGCCGCGGGCACACAGCTCGAGGGACGCGCGCCGAGCGTGACCTGCACGATCAGCCCGGCGCTGCCGTTTGTGTTGCTCGACCCGGAAAAGACCCATTCGACCGATACACAAAAGAAGAACGGCGACATCGTGTGCTCGGGCATCATCGAGAGCGCCCGTGCCGCACTGGAAGCTGGCATTAAGGTGGGCCTGGGCACGGACTCAAGCTGCCCGTTCGTGACGCAGTACGACATGTGGCGTGAGGTTGCCTATTTTGCCAAGTATGTCGGTGTGAGCAACGCCTTCGCGCTGCATACGGCTACGCAAGTCAACGCCGAGCTGCTGGGGCTGGGCGGCGAGACCGGTACGATCGAGTGCGGCAAGGCCGCCGATATCCTGGTGACGCGCAAGAATCCGCTCGATGACCTGTGCGCTCTGCGTGAGCCGATGCATGTGATGTGTCGCGGTGATCTGGTACGCAAGCTCAAGGTGAAGCGTATTCCCGAGGTGGACGCCGAGCTTGACGCGATTATGGCCATGCCTGCCGAAGCGCTGACTGAGGAGCTCGCCCGCGACGGTGTGGCGTAGATGTGACAAAGGGGCAGCTCCGTTGCCGCATGCAAAAAGCCGAGGTCTCAACACGAGGCCTCGGCTTTTTTATCGAACAAATACTTAAGATTTGGGACAAACAAACCTGATTAATTTGTCCCGCGTGCGGGCGCTAGGAGCGGGTTTCCATCTTGGCGTGGCACTTGGGGCAGGTGACGCGGATCTTGCCTTTGCCCTTGGGGACGGAGAGCATCTGGCCGCAGTTGGGGCACTTGAGGTATGCTGTGGTCTTGCGACCCTTCCACATCTTCTTGGCCGTGCGCTTGGCACGCTCAAAGTCTTCCTTGCTGGTACCGGCCATGCGCGAGGCGTTGG
>URZJ01000099.1 GCA_900552395.1 uncultured Collinsella sp.
ATCGTTGATTGTCGAGCACAGATGCATGATATCCTGTTCCGCCACTGCCTTTTGGAGCACCACGAACTCATCGCCACCATAACGTGCGATAAAGCCGCCAGACGCCGAGCAGACTTCTTTGAGCGCAGCGGATATGGCCTGAAGAGCGTGGTCGCCCTCCACATGCCCATAGCGATCGTTAATCTGCTTAAAGCCGTCGGCGTCCATCATAAGCAGATATACATCTTCGGCCTGATCCACATTTGAGAAGAGCGACAGCATATAGGTCTCAAAACGGTTGCGATTGTTAAGTCCAGTCAACGGGTCGGTCGAGATGAGCTGCTCCTGGTAGATGATGTAGAGCAGCAACATGCTAATCATTATGCCGACACAAAGGCCGGGCACCGAGTATACGACCTGAAAGGTACCGCCCACCAGGGCCGGAATGGCGAAAAATGCCAAGGTTCGATAGATGGCCTTCGTCTGCAGGCTCTCGACCCTGCGAGATTGCACAAATGCATGCAGGGACGTATGTATAACGTAACAGTAGCTGACGATGGGCTGGATCATATAGGCAAAGCCGCGACGATACACGCCCTGCGAATCGATATAGAACAGGGCGTGCGTCCAGTAACTGGTAAACGCCAGCACGACCACCAGAGCCGTAGGCAACGCTACAAGCACCACCCTATAGCGCGAGGTCAAAAGGCGAGAACCCTGCACCGTCTCGGAATAGATAAACCAAATGAGACACGCGATAGCAAAGAGCGAAAACGAAACCGCGTTGGAAATCCAGTTGGCAGCAATGCCCAACGTGCCGTCCACACCGTCCGAAAGCGTCCAGATCATATCGAATAATATGTACGCGGCAGAGGTGTAGCCAAGCATGCTAAACAATAGCTGCTGGGTGCTCGAGAACAAGGAGCGACGACTTCGCACGGCAAGCCCGATAAGAACAATCATGCATAGCACGAATATCTCAATCTTGAGTGCCTTAACCACTAGCGCCATCCCTTCAATACCCAAGTGGTCAGAATCGCCCAATTCGAATCAGGGCAATAAACACCCCTTTACTCCGCAGGGGTAAAGGGGATAATAGCAGAGCGCCCGAACATCACTGCAAAACAGTTTCTGTTCGGGCGCCCATACGGCGCGAATTGCACACGCCGGCATCATTGATGGGTATCGATTGCTACTCGCCATCGATGTCAGTCGCGACGGCCTCCTCGATGGCCTCGACACCGACAGGCGACAGATCCTCCTTGCCTTGGCAGAGCTTCTTGTCGACCCAGCCAGTCAGAATCGGAGCCATGATCGCCGTGATGATAACGGCGGTGGCGATCTGAGCGTACGCGGTGGGCGCAAGCTCGGCGTAGCGCGGTGCGACCTCGGCGAGGGCAACCGGTGTGGTCATAGCCGTGCCGGCAATGGTGGAGCAAGCCACAGCGGCCTTGCCATTGCCGCCGCACAGACGCTCGAACGCAAAGGTGATGGGACCGACGACAAACAGCGTGACAAGGCCCAGCAAGATGCCGGAAATACCGCCGGTGATAAAGCTCGACAGGCTCATGGACGCACCGAGCTGAAATCCGATGACGGCAATCGCGGGATTGGCACCGGGAACCAGCAGGTTCTTGATAAACGGGAACAGGTTGCCCAGAACCATACCAATAACGAGTGGCAAGATGGAGCCGATAATGGTGCCAAGGGGAATGTTGGCGAGGCCGGAAACACCGAGGATGATCATCGTGACGGCGGGGCCGGCCGTAAAGAACAGGATACCGACGGCGCCCTGCTCGGACTCATCGCCGAACTCGCCCATGATGCCCGTATAGAGCGCCATGTTGCAAAACGTGATGCCGCCGATGATAGACACGGAGCTCAGACCCAGGAAGTTGTCGTTAAAGAAATATGCCACGCCCAGGCCGAGAGCCGCTGCGACGACCAGCTTGGGAATCAGCACGACGATGCCGGTCTTGATAGCGCCCGGCGTGGACTTAAAGCTGATGCCGGCGCCCACAAACAGCAGGATCGCGGCGACGATGGTATTGGAGCCACCGCGGCAGGCAGCCGTAAAGAATCCGCCGATCTCAAAAACCTGCGGGCAGAAGGTGTTGAGCAAAAGACCGACGATCATCGGATAAATCATGATGTCGCCCGGGATGCGCGGGACCTTGAATTTCTTTTGCTCGTTGGCGGTTGCTTCCTGTGCCATGAAACCCCCATTTCCGCTGACGGGGTATAAAAGCCCACGTCACGCTTTGCTACAGTAAAGTTTGACCATGGTACCAGAAGAAATAGACCAGCTCGGTGAGAAATTCGATTCGTTGGACAGGGGCGCTAAACGTGCCCCGCTCTTATATGAGGCTCAAAACGATATAGAACACGATGCCCGAAACACAGCACCACAGCATCGATTTTGTCTTGACCGCCACGGCCACGACGCCGGCAGCCGCAATCCAGGGAACCAAGGCAGGCCAGGGTCCCGCGTCGAACGCGCCGGGACTCACCAAGTCGTTGGCGACCAGCGCGGCAAAGGCAGCGGGCGGGATATAGCCCAGGGCCTCGGTAATGCGGGGCGACAGGGTCCGCCCGCGCAAGGCGAACGCCGGCGCGATGCGAAAGAACGCGATAGCAGCCCACGACAACAGCCACAGAACCAAGAACTCGTTAACGGGCATCGCGGGCACCTCTTCCGTCTAATACAGCATCGCACGCCAGCGCAATGGCAATGCCGACCACGACGCTTGCCAGCACGGCAATATTCGTGAGGCCCAAGAACTTGCATACGGCGACGGACACCGCGCCCGAAACCGCCGCGACAACGTTGCCGCGCGACAGCCGCTGCGAAAAGAGTAGACAGATAAAGAGCGACGTGCAGACGAAACTCGCAATAGCGGTGGGAACATCGACAACGGCACCGACGATGGCACCCATCGTGCACGAAGCGCCCCATGTCGCGATGAGGATCACGTTGAGCACGAAGGATTCGCGCGGGCCCCAATCCTCCCCCTCAACCAGCTTGGCAAGCGAGATGCCGTATGCCTCCTCGGTGAGCGTCGCGGCAACAGCCAGCGTCTGACGCTTCGAGGCGCCCGCCAGATGGGGTGCGATCGATGCCGAGTAAAGAGCGAAGCGCGAGGAGATGGCGGCGACGCTCGCGATAATCGAAGGTGCCGGTACGCCCGCCAGCCAAAGATTGCAGATCATAAACTGGCCGCTGCCCGTCACAAACGTGCCGCTCAGAGCAAAAACCATCCAGGGTTCCATTCCCGTCTGCGCCATAATCATTCCGCACGGCGCGCCTATCGCAACATAGGTAAGCATCACCGGCCAGACGGTTTTAACGATTTTGAGCACCATAGCGTTCCTCGTCCCGACAAGCTTTCCGAGTCGCATTCAACGACATGGCAGAAATATCAACCGGTGGCAATAAAGTTCACCTACAATTGCCACCGGATCGAAAGACACAACTTTTTAGGAAGTCATTATGACAGCTATCGATCGAGACCGGGCGCGCGCGGCCTTCAAAAGCTACACCGATGCCTACGACGCCACTAACCCACGCATCGCGCTCAAAATCGAGCATACGTACCACGTGGCCGAGGCATGCGATGCCGTAGCGCGCGAGCAGGGCTGGTCGTCAGAAGATATTGACCTGGCATGGCTTTGCGGCCTGCTACACGATATGGGCCGCTTTGAGCAGTTGCGGCGCTGGGACACCTTTAAGGACGCCGAGAGCATGAGCCATGCAGCGCTGGGCATCGAGGTCCTCTTTGGCGAGAATCCCGCCGATGCACCCGCCGTAACGAGCATCCGCGACTTTATCGATGACCCAGCAGAGGACGAACTGATCCGCGCGAGCATCGCCCACCACAGCAATTTTCGCCTGCCCACGGAACTCGACACCCGTACACGGAGCTTCTGCGAGATCGTGCGCGATGGTGACAAGATCGACATTATGCGCACCATCGCCGACAGCACCGTCGAGACCATCCTCAAGGTGGATGAGGACGCATTTCTCGCCAGCCACTTCTCGGCACCGGCGCTTACCGCCTTTGACGAGCACCGCTGCGTCGCACGCGATGAGCGCGATGAGCCCGCAGACTACCTGGTGGGACTCATCTGCTTTATGTTTGAGCTCGTCTATCCAGCGAGCCGCGCGCTGGCGCGCGAACAGGGCGATATCCACCGCCTGCTCGACGCGCCCTTTGGCATTACGCGGCCCTTTACCGCCCCCGCCACGCAGGCAACCTGGAGCCGCCTAAAGGACGAGATGCGCGACTGGCTGACGCGCGCTTAGCGCTCAAGCTGAGCCAGCAGCTCCTCAACGATCTCAACGGCATCGCCGACGACCTTGTACTGGGCGGCACCAAAGATGGGGGCATCCGGGTCCTCATTGATGGCGACAATGCACTCCGCCCCACCGATGCCGGCGAGATGCTGGATAGCGCCCGAGACACCGATGCTCACGAGGAGCTTGGGCGAGACCGATACACCCGTCTGGCCAATTTGGTGGCGATACTCCAACCAGCCTGCCTCCACAATGGGACGCGTGCAACCAAGCTCGGCACCCAGGGCATCGGCGAGCTTTCGCATCAGGGGCAGATTCTTCTTGGGGCCGATGCCGCGGCCCACCACGACCAGACGCTCGGCATCGGCAATTGAGGCCTGCTGTCCCCACTCCTCGGCGGGAATCGAGATCTCGACGCGGGCCTTAACGTCATCCGCAAGCACTACCTGGGTAATCGTGCCGGAGCGGCTATAGTCAAACTCGGGCGCCTTAAAGATGCCGGGGCGCACCGTTGCCATCTGAGGACGGTGGTTGGGACAGATAATGGTGGCCACCAGGTTGCCGCCAAACGCCGGGCGCGTCTGCTGCAGCAGGCCCGTCTCCGTATCCATAGAAAGCACCGTGCAATCGGCCGTAAGGCCCGTCTGCAAGCGCACGGCCACACCGGGCGCCAGCTCGCGACCAAAGGCGGTCGCGCCGTACAGAATGGCCTCGGGCTTGCGCTCGGCTACCAAATCGCAGATCAAGCGGGCGTAGACCTCCGCGTCGTTCTGACGCAGGCGCTCGTCACGACAGACCAGAACTTCGTCCGCACCGGCGCAAATCAGATGCTCTAGGTCCCCGAGTGAGCCCTCGGGGCTCATGCCGACCAGTGCCACCAGACGGCAGCCGCGGGCATCGGCAAGCTCGCGCCCCTTGCCCATGAGCTCGAAGGCCACGGATGCCACGGCATCGTGCTTGTCAGTTTGCACGAAGATCCAGATGTCTCGATATGCGTCAAGGTCTGCCGCGCCGGCGGCCTCGTCGCGCTCAATCGAGATGGCGTTGACGGGGCAGGCGTCGACGCACCCACCGCACAGGATACAGCCGTCGGTTACGCGGGCACAGCGATTGGGGCGCTCACCCTCCACCACAATGCCGCCCGAGGCGCAGGCGCGAACGCAGCGACCGCAGCCGATACAGGCTTCGCTATCGATAATCAGCCCGCTCATCTATGCCATCCCCTCGATAATCTTGGCAAGTTTTACCGCCTGCTCGGACGCCGTTCCCTCAACGGCCTCGCACGTTTGGTCACGGTCGGGCACAAACGAGCGCACGACCTGCGTCGGTGATCCGGCAAGGCCGCAACGCGAGGGATCGGCGTTTACGTCGGCAGCGCTGGCCACACGCACGTCTGCATCCTCGGCCGCGCGAATACCGGCAATACTCGGCATGCGCAGCTGGCCAATCTCCTTGGCGGTCGTCATCGCACACGGCATCTCCAGGTACACCGTCTCCTCGCCGGCATCGCAGCCGTGGACGAGCGCCAGCGAGCCACACGTCGTAAATCCCGCGCTCTGCACACAGCTCACGTCGGTCACGCAGGGGACCCCAAAGGCGCCGGCCAGCTCGGGGCCGATCTGGGCCGTATCGCCGTCCACTGCCATCTTGCCGCAGATGAGCAGGTCAAAGTCCTCATCGAGTGCCTCGATGCCGCATTTGAGGGCATAGGTGGTGGCTAGGGTATCGGCGCCCGCAAAGGCTCGGTCGGTCAGCAGCAGCGCGTCGTCGGCACCGCGGGCGATGCAGTCGCACAGCAGCGATTCGGTCGCGGGGATGCCCATCGACACCACCGTCACACGCACGTCCATGCCAAAGCCGATAAAGTCGTCCTTCAGCGCTAGCGCACATTCGAGAGCACTTGCATCGAAGGGATTAATGACCGCCTGCTTGCTATCACGCACGATAGTATTGGTCTTGGGGTCCATCTTGACCTCGGTGCTTCCGGGCACCGCCTTGACGCACACCACCATATGGAAATCACTCATCTTCACGCGCCCCCTTTCTGGACGAGTTCATCCAAGAGCTTCTCCGTAAACAGGTTGCCGCGACCCAGCTGGCCGGCAGGATCGAGCTGGAGTTTGAGGCGCGCCGACTCGACCATGGCCTCGTGGCCGTACATCGTCTCCAAGAAGCCCGCCTTGATCTTGCCGACGCCGTGTTCGGCAGAAACGGCACCGCCCATGGCCGTGACCTCGGAAGCCCACTGGGCAAAGAGCTCTCCACCACGACGGTAGTCTTGCGCATCGCGCGGCAGGATGTTCACATGCAGATGGTTGTTCCCGATGTGTCCCCAGGCAGCAGACTCAAGCCCGCTTTCGGCCAGCGTGCGGCGATAGAGGGCCACGACATCGGCAA
>URZJ01000100.1 GCA_900552395.1 uncultured Collinsella sp.
CGGCGCCGGCACGCGGGCCGGCGGTGAAGGTGCCGCCAAGCGCCTCGACGCGCTCGCGCATGGAGCCGAGCCCCATGCCCTCCGCGGCGCCGCGGCCGCTTGCTTGGACCCCGCCCGTGCCATCATCGGTAACGATGAGCTGGTAAAACGACGGATGCTCCATGCACCGCACGGTAATGGTTTTGGCATGGGCGTGGCGCATGGTGTTGGAGAGCGCCTCGCGCAGGACCGCCGCAAAGCAGTTCGCGACGTTTGCGGGCGCATGTTCGGTCATAACTTCAAGCTCAATCTGGGGGCCGCCGTCCGAGCGCGCGCCTTCAACAATGCGTTCGAGCTGCACGGAAAGGTCGACGGCGTTGTCGTTGAGCGCGTGGACGCTGGCGCGCACAAGTTGGAGCGCCTCGTCAACGGTGTGCTTGACGTCGGCGAAATCGCCGGCGACGCCGGGCTCGTCGGCGTGGACTACGCGCAAGGCTTCGGCTTGCAGTGAGGCGCGCGTGAGCTGGTGGCCCACGTTATCGTGGATTTCGCGCGCGATGCGGGCGCGTTCGGCGAGTGTCGCGAGCTCGACTTCGTAGTCCTGGCGGTCGGCAAGGTCGCGGTTGCGCGCCTCGAGCGCGAGGGCTCGTTCCTGCAGCTCGTCTCGGGTACGGCGCATGCGCTGCTGCTCGCGCTCTAACTGGGCGGTACGTAGCGATAGCAAGGTGGCGGCAACCGAAAGGATGGCGGTCAGCAGGAGCGTTCGGGCGGTGAGCGCGTCGGTGCGAAGGTCCGCGACGAGCGCAAAGACAAAGACGACGCCAATGCCCAGCGCGATCCAGGCGTGCTCACGGCGCACGCGCCGCGCGATGTCATAGAGGGCGAGAGGCGCAAACGGCACAAACGGCGGCACGAAGACAGCCGCGATGACGTAAACGTAGCTCGCGGCCTCGCTCGCACGGCGGGCGCGGTTCCCCCGTGCGACCTCGGCCAGCGAGGTGGCAATAACGCCAAGGCAAAACGCCGCGACCAGGTGAGCGTTCACAGCAAGACCCATGGCGGCCGCAATACAGCACGCCAGCACGATCAATTTGTCGAAAAGCCTGTTCATACGGGTATTGTACGCGAAGCCGCGCATGGTGGAGGGGCCGCCTGCGCAACCGTGACATTCCTCCCGCGTGGCAAAGCGGGGGCGTCGGCAGGCCGCACGACCAAGACCCTCGCACTCGTGACAAAGCTCACTGGCGCGCGCCGCCCGCTCCTGCGATGATGCAATCGTACCGGGCCGCAATCAACAGAAGGGCCGCCTCATGACAGACATCGTCCACGTCGAAAACCTCGTTAAGCGCTACGACGACCTTATTGCGCTCGACCACTTTAACCTGAGTATCGCCCCCGGCGAGATCTTTGGCCTGCTGGGCCCCAACGGCTCGGGCAAGACCACGTCCATCAACTGCATCCTGCAGCTGCTCGCCTACGACAAGGGCACCATCGAGCTGTTCGGCGAGCGCATGACGCCCGCCCGCTACGACCTCAAGCGCCGCATCGGTGTGGTGCCGCAGCAGGTGGCGGTGTTCGACGAGCTCACCGTGCGCGAGAACATCGACTATTTCTGCAGTCTCTACGTCAACGACCGCAAGCGCCGCCGCGCGCTGGTGGACGAGGCGATCGACTTTGTCGGCCTGGGCGACTTTACCAAGTTCCGCCCCGGCAAGCTCTCGGGCGGCCTGGCGCGTCGTCTCAACATTGCCTGCGGCATCGCGCACAAGCCCGAGCTCATCTTTTTTGACGAACCCACGGTGGCGGTCGACCCGCAAAGCCGCAACGCCATCCTGGAGGGCATCTGCCGCCTGCGCGACGAGGGCGCCACGGTGGTGTATACCAGCCATTACATGGAGGAAGTCGAGCAGATCTGCAGCCGCATCATGATCATGGACGGTGGGCGCGTGCTGGCGCAGGGCACTAACGACGAGCTCAAGCGCATGATTCAGATGGGCGAGAAGATTGTAATCGAGGTCGGCGAGGTTCCGAGTGCGGCGCTCGGTGCCGTCGCAAGCCTGCCGCACGTTCTGGACCTTTCGGCAACGGCGGGACAGCTCACGTTTTCGTGCGAAGCGAGCCCGCACAACCTGACGGACATTCTCGATGCGCTGCGCTCGCATGACGTGCCACTCGGCCGCATCTATTCCGAACCGCCGACCCTCAACGACGTGTTCCTCGAGATCACCGGCCGCGAGCTGCGCGACTAGGGGGCGGCCATGTTCAATACCATCATCACCACGGTCAAGACGCTGCTGCGCCGGCCGAGCACGTGGGTCTGGGGCGCTCTCTTTCCTATTGCGCTTTCCACGATGTTCATGTTTATGTTTGCGAACCTCAGCTCCGACGGCACGGTCGACCCGGTGCCGGTTGCCGTCGTGGCGGACGAGGCCTGGGATGCCTCGACCTTTAAGGACGTGGCGACGTCGCTCGACGAGGAGGGCGACGACCAACTGCTCGAGATCCATGAGTGCGACGACGCAGCCGATGCGAACCGTGCGCTTAAGGCCGGCGAGGTCGCGGGCATCTATACGGTTGACGCCGAAGGCGCACCCAAGCTCACGCTGCTATCGAGCTACGACAGCTCGCGTGCCTCATCGGTGCTCACCGACCGTAGCATTTTGGAGACGGTGGCAAGCTCGTATACGCAAAATGCCGAGCTCATGTCCCAGATTGCCCAGAACAACCCGGCGGCACTCGCCGACCCGGAGGTGGTTGCGCGCGCCCTGTCGCTCGAGGGCGGAACCCGCCGTGTGAGCCTGACACGCATCACGCCCGATGGCACGGTCATCTACTATTACGCGCTCTTTGGCCTGGTCGCGATGATGTCTGCCGAGTTTGCCGCCTTGAGCGTCGTCGATCTGCAGCCCAATCTGTCGGGCCTTGGCGCGCGTCGCTGCGTGGGCGGCCTTTCCAAAACGGCGTCGCTGGCCGGTATCTTTGTGGGCTCGTGGCTGGTCTCCTTTGCCTCGATGACGATCGCGATCGGCTACGTGCGCCTGGTCGTGGGCGTCGACTTTGGCGGGCGCGAGGGACTGTGTTTGGTGGGCGGCGCCGCTTCCGCGCTTGCCGCCACGGGCTTGGGACTCTTTGTGGGCACGCTTCCCGTTAAGGGCGGCAAGGCGTCCAAGTCGGGCATCCTCACGGGCTTTGCCACCACGTGCGCCCTGTTCGCCGGCCTTTACGGCGAGCCGGCGATGGCGCTTGCCGACGACGTCGCCCGCGCCTGCCCGGCCGAGTGCTGGTTCAACCCCGTCAAGCTCATCTGCGACATGTTCAACCGCCTGTATTTCTTTGAGGACCTGGGCCCCTTTGCCGTTCGCGCCGGCGCGCTCGTCCTGATGGCGCTGCTGTTCGTTGCCACCGCCACGCTGATCTTTGGAAGGAGCCGCTATGAGCACCTTTAAGGCTGCGCTTCGCATGGCGCTCGCGCACCCGCTCTATCTGCTCATCTACACGGTGTTCATCTCGCTCATGGGCGTATTCATCGCGGCCTCGGTGAGCTGGAACTCGTCGCAGCTTACCGAGTACAAGCCCTACGACACCAACGTGATTGTGGTCGACCGCGACAATAGCGACCTTTCACGGGCGCTTACCAAGCATCTGAGCTCACGCTTTGACCTGGTCACGGGCGTTGGTGACGACACGTACGACCTTGCGGATGCGCTCGCCAAGAGCAACAGCGCCAAGGGCAGCGCCGACTGCGTGTTCTTTATCCCGGAGGGGTTTGAGGGCGACCTGATCGCGGCCGCCCGTGCGGGGGAGACCCTGCCCAAACTCGACGTGACGTACGGCTCCGGTACCATGGCGGCAGCGCTATCGTCTGCCGAGGCCTCGCGGTGGGTCTCGCTCGCGGGTGCTGCGGCGGCACTTGAGCCCGCTGCCTCCAACGGTGACGTCGCAAGGGCCGCCGAGCATGCGGCCGCGAAGCGCGCGGAGGTCCAGATCGAGCAGGTCAAGGTCGACTCGACTGCCGCCGCCACGCTCGAGTCGTACTTCAACTTTGGCGCGTACGCGATCATCTCGTCGGTCATCGTGTCGGTGGGATTGGTGTTCTCGGGCATGAACGAGCCCGAGCGCGTGCGCCGCATGGAGGCCGGCCCGGTCTCGGAGCGCCAGCGTTCGCTCGCCGTGTTCGCGGCCGCCGCCGTGCTTACCGTCTGCATTTGGCTCGTGTCGAGCATGATGGGCGTCGCGGGCTTTGCCGGCGCGGTCGCCGAGGTCGGCGCGGGTCGTGTGTGCCTGGCGCTGGCGGCGACGTTTGCCCTGGCGTGCACGCCGCTGGCCGTTGGCTTTGCGCTGTCGAGCTTGGGCGCGCGCGAGGAGTTGCTCAACGGCGTGGGCAACTTACTCGGCATGCTCATGACGTTTTTGGGCGGCGCCTGGATGCCGCTGTCGCTCATGGGTTCGGCCGTGCAGACGGCGGCGCACTTTGTGCCGACGTATTGGGTGAACGACGCGATCGGCAAGGCGCTCGCCGCGGACCTGACGTCCACCGTGCTGGGCGACATCGCCTGCGACCTGGGCGTCACGGTGCTCTTTGCCGCCGCTATCGCCGCCGTAGGCCTAGCCCTCGCACGCACCAAATCCCACGCCTAGCCACCCAGTCATTGGGTACTCATTGGGGACAGACTTAAACGACCAAGAGTGGTCATTGGGGACAGTCTTTGCCGAACCGCCGGCTTGCCGGCCGGGTTGCCAAGGACTGTCCCCAACTGCCGGCAGGAAAGGAACGTCCCTAACTGCCGGGTGGCGAAAGAGTGTCCCCAGCGGCTAGTCATTTAAGAACGTCCCCAATGACTAGTCTGAAATATAATCTAGGTCTCGCCCAAAAATAGTTCGCCAAGGTTTACTATTACCCTATTAAAGTAGCAACAGGCTAACAATGGGGGATACCATGGCGACGCAGGAAGCCTATGTCCAGGTTAAGGATCTCAAAAAGCATTACGGCGATGGAGATGCACGCCTGACGGCGCTCGATGGCATCGACACGTCCATCAACCGCGGCGAGATCTGCGTCATGCTGGGGCCCTCGGGCTCGGGCAAATCGACGTTTCTCAACCTGATCGGTGGCCTGGAAGATGCCGACGGCGGCTCTATCATGGTAGACGGCTGCGACCTCACGGTGCTCAAGCCGGCTGATTTGGGCGAGTACCGACGCCGCGAGCTGGGTTTTGTCTTTCAGTTCTACAACCTGGTGCCCGACCTTACCATCAAGGAAAACATCGAGGTCACGGCGCACCTGTCCAAAAACCCGCTCGACGTTGACGACCTGCTGCGCTCACTGGGCCTCTACGAGCACCGCAACAAGTTCCCGCGCCAGGTCTCGGGCGGCCAGCAGCAGCGCTGTGCCATCGGCCGCGCGCTCGTCAAAAATCCGGGCCTGCTGCTGTGCGACGAGCCCACCGGTGCGCTCGACTATAAGACGTCCAAGGAAATCTTGCAGCTTATGGAGGATGTCAATCACGAGTACGGCTGCACCATCATCATCGTCACCCACAATGCCGCCATCGCGCGCATGGCCAATCGCGTGCTGCGCCTGCGCGACGGGCGCATCGTCGAGGATGAGCCCAACGAGTTACCCGTCGCGGCCGCCGAGCTCGATTGGTAGGCGGCGCCATGACACCTCTCGCAAAACGTCTCCCGCGCGAGCTGCGCCGCAATATCGGTAAATACCTGGGCATCTTTTTACTCATGTGCGGAAGCATCGCCCTTACCTCGGGCTTTTTGCTCGCAGCGCATTCCATCGGCTGCCTTATCGATGACATGCGCGATGCGTACACGATTGAGGACGGCCGCGTGACCACCTCCTTCGAGGCCACCAAAGACCAGCTCAAGGCGGCCGAGGATGCAGCCGGCGACGTCGGCGGCGTTACGCTCTACAAGAATTTCTCCATCGACGCCACCATCAAAAAGACCGCCGGCGACGACGGCACCAAGCGCACGCTGCGCACCTATGCGCACCGCACCAAGGTCGATATCGCGTCCTACTGTGAGGGCAAGGAGCCCAAGACGGACGATGAGGTGGCCATCGACCGTGTCTTCGCCACCAACAACGACCTCGCCGTGGGCGATAAGGTCGAGCTTGAGGGCCGCACCTACATCATCTGCGGCATCATGACCCAGCCCGATAGCCAGGCGCTGTTCCTCAACAATTCGGACTTTACGGTGAACACCATCACCTATGGTGTGGCCGAGGTCACCGACGCTGGCTTTGCCGCGCTCGAGGATGCCGGCGGCGCACCTGCCTACACTTACTCCTTTACCTTTACCGATCGCGACCTCCCCACCGCGGATCGCATCGATGCGGAGCAGGATATGGTCGAGGCGCTGACCGATGCCGATGCGCGCGTGGACGATCTGATCGATGCCGATTCCAACCAGGGCATTGGCTATGCGCGCGACGACGTAGACGGCGACTCCATGATGTGGACGACGTTGCTCGACATCATCATCGTGATCATGGCGTTCGTCTTTGTGGTCCTTACCGACGCCACCATCGAGGAGGAGAGCGCCATCATCGGCACGCTGCTCGCCAGCGGCTATCGCCGCCGCGAGATCGTGCTGCACTACCTGGCACTTCCCGCCATCGTGGGCGTGCTCGCGGCGCT
>URZJ01000101.1 GCA_900552395.1 uncultured Collinsella sp.
ACCCCCAACGCCCCGAGGACCGCTCATTTTCCACAGGTTGCTGCCCGCGGCGCCTGCCTTTCGCCCAGAATCCGGTATGCAGCCCCCTCGGGCACTGAATATTCCCAAAAATGCACGCCGAACCCCGCCCCAGGCACCCGCAGCAAGAAGACGGATAGCCCCGGCCTCCCCAGTCGCAGCGTCGGCTCATTACGCCGTTTGTAAAACGGCGTAATTCTTAGTGCTCAATCCAACAATGTAGCGTCTCGCCGGCCTGCAGGTGACGCAGATTCTCCGCGGCGATGTCGACGACGTTGTTGAGCGTGGCTGCCAGGTGGAACCAGCCGGAGACGTGCGGCGTGATGAGCATGTTGGGCGCATCCCACAGGGGGCTTGTCTCAGGCAGCGGCTCGGGGTCGGTGACGTCGACCGCGGCGCCGGCGAGATGTCCCGATTCCAGAGCGGCAACCAAGTCGTCGGCGACCACAAGATCGCCGCGGCCGCCGTTGGCAAAGAAGGCACCCGGTTTCATCGCGGCGAAGAACTCGGCGTTCGCCAGGCCGCGGGTCTCGGGTGTGCTCGGCATAAAGGATGCAACGATGTCAGCCTCGGCCAGGCGCTCGGGCAGGGCATCCATGCCGTCCATGTCCTCAAACACAATGGGGTAGACGAGCGGATGGCGCTTGATGCCGCGGACGTGCGCGCCCATGCTGCGGCAGAGCGTGGCGAAGTGGCCACCGACATCGCCCGCGCCCAGCACCAGCACATTGGCGTTTTTGAGCGAGGTGACCGGCCCCAAATCCTCCCAGCGATGCTCGCGCTGCAAGTCGTGATAGCCGGGCAGGCGCTTCATCATGGAAAGGACCATGGCAAACATGTGCTCGCTCACAGCCTGACCGTAGGCGCCCACCGAGCAAGACAGTTTGGCGTCGGCCGGCACGGTGCCGGCGGCAAGGTAGTCGTCATAGCCGGCGGTCTGCAATTGCAGCAGCTGGAGATGCTCGCATGCCGTGAGCATGTCAGAGTCGATGTTGCCCAAGATCACGTCGGCGTCGGCGACCTGCTCGCGCGTGATGGCGTCGGCGCTCGTGTAGATAAAGTCCTCGCCCGGAGCGCTCGACTCAAGAATTGCGCGATGGCGGTCATTGACGGGCAGCAAAACCAGGATGTTCACAAACAGTCCTCTCCGCTCGACCTGCCAAAAAGGGACAGGTTTATTTTGGCAGGTTTTACCAGGTAAAACGCTAAAAAACGCCGGGCTTCGTGATGGTTAACATATCCATCGCGTAGCCCGGCGCATCCACGGCTACCAGCTGAGCAGTTCGTAGCCGTCCTCGGTCACCACGAGCTGTACCTCGCACTGGGCCGAATCGCTGCCGTCCTTGGTGCGCACGCACCAGCCGTCGCCCTTGCTAATCTTGATGTCGGGCGCTCCGGCATTGACCATAGGCTCGATGGTAAAGACCATGCCCGGGGCCATGATGGTATCCACATCGGGCGCCTCGGTGGTAAAGCCCACAAATGGGTCTTCGTGGAACTCCTTACCGATGCCGTGTCCGCCGTACTCGCGCACCACGCTAAAACCGGCGTCCTCGACGGTCTTTTGCACGGCCTCGGCCATAACGGACAGTGGCAGCCATGGCTTGACGGCCGCCAGACCCGCTTCCACGCTGGCGCGGGTGACATCGACCAGGCGCTGGCGCTCGGCCGAGACCTCGCCGATGCAGAACATGCGGCTCGAGTCGCTAAAGTAGCCGTCTAGGATCGTGGAACAGTCCACGTTGATGATGTCGCCCTCGTGCAGCACGTCCGTATCGCAGGGAATGCCGTGGCAGACCACATCATTGATCGAGGTGCACACGCTCTTGGGGTAGCCCTCGTAGTTGAGGTCGGCCGGCGTGCCACCGTGCTCGACGGTGTAGTCGTAGATCATCTGGTCGATCTGGTTGGTGGTCATGCCTGCGGCGATATGCTCGCCCACATAATCGAGCACGCCCACGTTGATGGCTGCCGAGCGCTTGATGCCCTCGATATCGGCGGGAGTCTTGTAGAGCGTGCGAGGCAGAACCTCCCAGCCTTCTTCCCACAAGCGCTCGAGGCGCTCATCAAAGGCGCTATGGCATTTCTTGTATTTCTTGCCGCTGCCGCACCAGCAAGCGTCGTTGCGGCCGGGCACGGGTCCTTTGTCATACATGGCTAACTTCCTTTCATCCGCAGCTAGTATAGCCCACCCGCAGACCAGCTCATTTGGGATGGGGCTAATTTAGCTGCTGGCGGGCGGCCGCGCTAGTAGCTCACCTGGCAGGGAATACCGAGGGCGCGCACGCGCGCGGCAATGGCGTCGAGCACCTCGGGCGCTGCTTTGGCAAGGCCGGCGACTGGTGTCTCGCGCGCGACCGTGTAGATGGTCGCCTCCTGCGGACGAATGCGCTCGAGCGCCGCGAGCCAAGGGCCGACGTACTCCTCGCCGGTGTTATCGAGAGACTTGCCCCGGTACTCACCGCTCAAAAACATCGTCTGGATAATGACATGACCGTTAAAGCCTGCGAACGTCTCGATCTGGTGCTCGACGTCATAGGGGCCAACGGGCTGGTCGAGCAGCTGGATAAACGCCGGGTCGACGGTATCGAGCTTAAGAATGTTGTCGTCGACCATCATGAGCGCATCGTGCACAGCGGGCTGGTCGGCGCGCGTGCCGTTGGAAAGCACGGCAATCTTGGTGTTGGGGGCTAGCTGATCGCGCAGCGCGACGGCGCCGGCGATGGCCTGTGGAAACTCCGGTGCGGCGGTGGGCTCGCCGTTGCCTGCGAAGGTGATTACATCGGGGGGCTCGCCCTCGGCTGCCATCTCGCGCAGCTTTGCCTCGAGCGCTTCGAGTACCACGGCAGCCGTGTTATACGGCTCATGGCAGGGGCGCTCGGCGTTGAGGCCGTTCTCGCAGTAGATGCAGTCGAACGTGCAGATTTTGCCGCTGGCCGGCATCATGTTGACGCCGAGCGAGAGACCAAGGCGACGGCTGCGAACGGGCCCAAAGATGGGGCTGGCATTCAAAAACGTAGACATAGGCATATGCTCCTCAAGACAATTGTGCCTAAGCATAGCATCGGCTCCAAAGCAAGGTGTGGGCTCTTGCTTTACAAGTTTCGTTTTTTCACGTCGCTCATGATGCCGTGCCATGAAAAGCCTCGGGTCGGGTACAGTTAATCTGTTAACAAGGCGTAAAGCAATGCGGGTCCATCCAACCGTGCTGACGTGCAACTGGATGAGCATTGATGATGGGGGCACAACATGGATTTTACGGTCGAGAATGCGGGCACCACGATTGCCTGTCGCGAATATGCCGGCCCGGATGTGTCGCCTGATACTCCTGCCTTGGTGTGCGTGCACGGCGCTTGTGTTGACGGCGTCTTTTTTGACGGTATCGCCCGCGAGCTCGCCTGTGACTACCGCGTCATTGCCTACGACCGCCGCGGCTGTGGTGGCAGCAGCGAAGCGGCAGACGGCAGCTATGATCTTGCCGCTCAGGCCGCCGACCTGCAGGCCGTGATCGAACACGTTGGCGCTCCGACAAATGTGCTTGCGCACAGCGCCGGTACGTTGGTGGCGCTGGAGCTTCTTCGCACTGAACCCCATCTCGTCGCCCGTGCGATTCTGCATGAGCCGGCTGTGTCGGCCGAAGGCGTCGGCATGGGCGCAGCTCCGGTTTTGCTCGATATGATTGCGGCTGGAAAGGTTTCAAGGGCGCTCCGGCTTTTCTTGGGAGCCCTCGGCGACTTGGACCCCGAGGCTCCTGGAACGACCGAGGCAGAAGCCAAGCATGCCCTGCGCAACGGCCGCAGTTTCATGGCAAACGAATACGGGATTACTATGACCTGCGTTCCCGATTGGGATAGCGTTCGCGCGTCGAAAACGGTGGCCGCCGTGCTCCTAGGCGAGCTCTCGATTGGCACGCCCCGCGAGGCTGGCACGCGAGCGGCTGCCGAATATCTCGATTGCCCTCTCGTGACGATCCCGGGCGCGCATAACGGTCTGCGCGATCGCCCGGCAGCGGCTGCCCGGGCTGTCCGTGGCATCCTGGGGCTCTAGCATCCGCAATAGCCAAAGCAGGCTTCATCCGCAAACGTTTCGGCCGTATTAACAAACGTGCTCAAAACCTCGCGTCTGCGGCTTCAATCGCGCCGTCTGCCAACTCATAAGAATGTGGCAGCATTCACGTGCTTACCTGCATCGGCAAGGTGTTACCCTTGTAACATTTGGAACCCACCGCTACCATGCGAAACTATCGAAAGGGCCCCATATGCTCAATAATCACGAGGTCAATCTAACCGACGAGGAGGCTGCCGCCGAGGTCGCCCGTGTCGCGAAGACCTACCCCGTGGTGCGTTTGCTGTCGGCCGATCAGATTAAGAGTGAGCCTAACTGCCTGCTCGCCGGTGATCGGTGTCCTTGTCTGCGTCAGTCAAGTCTTGAGGCTTTGGCAGACTCCGATGAGGTGTCGGAGCAACTGCTCAATGATGGCACTGAGTACCGCGCCCGTCTACGCCCTTTGAACGTCTTGCTGATGGTGCGTCCGATCGATGAGCAAGAGGCCGCAGAAGAGGACCTTGTCTACACCGACGTGCTGACGAATGTGCGCAATCGCCGATATTACGAGGAAAAGCTCCGTAGCACCCGCGTGAATGCCGGCGTTGCGGTGATCGACCTTGATGATTTTAGGGTCTTCAACGATACGTGTGGCCGTCATGCCGGCGACCTTGCGCTCGGTGCTGTGGCGACAGCCATACGCAGCGGAATCCGTTCGACTGACGAGCTTGTGCGCTATGGCTGCGACAAGTTTGTGGTTGTCATGCCCAATATTCCCTCCGATGACTTCACCCGTCGCCTGCATCAGGTGTCCGATGCCGTTCATTCCACGATTATTCCGGGCCATGAGTACGTGAGCTTGACGGCATGTGTTGGTGGCGTTCGCATTCATGGCGAGACGGTCGATGAGGGCGTTGGCCGCGCTGCTCAGTTACTGAGCCGCGCTAAGGCAAAAGCCGGTACGGTCGTGACCGATGCCGATTCCATCGAGGCCTTCCAAAGCGAAAAGCCTTTGGTGCTTATCGCCGATGACTCCGAGATGAACCGAGCCATTCTCAGCGAGATGCTCAAGGACGAGCATTGCATCCTCGAGGCCGATAACGGTCGTGCGGCGCTCGACATGGTCGACCGCTATGGCGATGAGTTGTCGCTCGTGCTGCTGGACATTGTGATGCCGGGCATAAGCGGCTTTGAGGTGCTGGCCGATCTGTCGCGCCGATCGGGTATCGATAATCTGCCTGTCATCATGATTTCGAGCGAAGATTCCGATGATGCGGTTCTGCGCGCGTACGAGCTGGGCGCCTCGGACTATATCAACCGCCCGTTTGACTCCCGTGTCGTGCGCCGCCGCGTAAGCAACACCATCCGCCTGTACGCCAAACAGCGCCGCCTGACGAACCTGCTGTCCCAACAGTACAACGAGCGCGTCAAGAACAGTCGCATGCTCATCGACATCATGGCCGGCGTCATGGAGCTTCGCAACGGCGAGAGCGGTAGGCACGTTACGAACATCGAAAAGCTGACCGAGCTGCTGCTTGGCTATCTGGTCCAGCGTAGCGGCACGATCTCCCTCGACAATGAGGAACGCTCCACGATCGCCCTGGCTTCGGCGCTGCACGATATCGGCAAGATGTCGATTGACGATGCGATCCTCAACAAGCCCGGGCGCCTCACGCCCGAGGAATTCGAGATTATGAAGACGCATACCACGATTGGCGCCAACATGCTGCTCGAGCTGGGCAGCCATCACGCCGGCAATGCGCTTATGGAATATGCGTACCAGATTGCGCGTTGGCATCACGAGCGCTGGGACGGCAAGGGTTATCCCGATGGCCTTAAGGGCGACGAAATTCCCATCGCCGCGCAGGTGGTTTCGGTGGCTGACGTGTACGATGCACTGACGAGCGTGCGCGTGTACAAGGACGCTATCCCGCACGAGGAGGCGATCCAGATGATCCTGGACGGTAAGTGCGGCACCTTTAACCCGCTGCTGCTCGATTGCCTGCTCGAGGTGCAAGACCAAATTGCCGAGACGTTGGCACGCCCCGCCGACGTCGTCGCGTTTCCCACGATTTAGTTTGACCAAAGGAGTTTTTAATCCATGATTTCCATGCGTGAGGCGTATGAGAAGATCGGCGCTAATTATGACGACGCGTGCGCTCGGCTGATGGGCGGGGAAATGCTTGCCCGCTTTGCCCTCAAGTTTTTGGATGACGAGAGCATGGACAAGCTGGAGGCTGCCATGGCGGCAGGAGACGCCGAGAGTGCGTTTATGGCAGCGCACACGCTCAAGGGCGTGAGCCAGAACCTGGGATTCGATAATCTGTACGAGCCGGCGGTCGTGGTAACCGAAGCGCTGCGCGGCGCTGATGCCGTTGACGGCGCCCGCGAGGGGATGCATGCGTTGCAGCAGCAATATGCGGCTACGATGTCGGCTCTGCGCGAGGCGGCCGAGTAAGAGGCTGTGAGCCTTGATGACTATGAGCGTGGATAATCTCCCGTTTTAGGCCCGGTGGCGGCCTCAAAGTGGGAGAT
>URZJ01000102.1 GCA_900552395.1 uncultured Collinsella sp.
TATATTTGCAGCCGTATAAAAAGAACGGATGGTGCAGGTGTCGCAGGCGCCCTCGGAGCAGCCGTCCTTGGCGGAATGGATGTGCAGGTCGTCGCGCAGGTAGCGCAGCAGCGGCTTGTTCTGAGTCGTTGTACGCTCCACGCCGTTAACGGTAAAAGTGAATTCCTGTGCCATGGTGATTCCCTTCTACACGCCGGCGGCGATGCCGGTGCGGTCGTGAATGGCGCCATGCGGGCAGACGACGGCGCACATGCCGCACGACAGGCAGTCCGCGCCGTCGATATGGGCGCAGTTGTCCTCGATGCGGATAGCGCCTGCAGGGCACTTTTTGGCGCACATGCCGCAACCGATGCAGCTCGTGTCGCAGATCTTGCGCGCAATGGCACCCTTATCGGTGTTGTTGCAGCGCACCAGGATGTTCTGGTAGCCGGGAACGAAGGCAATCACGCGCTGCGGGCATGCCATGCCGCACAGGCCACAGCCCGTGCACTTGGAGCGGTCCACGCGGGCGATGCCGTCGACCAGCGCAATGGCACCGTGGGGGCAGGCCGTGACGCAGGCGCCACAGCCAATGCAGCCTTCGCTGCAGTGGGCATCGCCGCCTGCGGAAGCACAGCCGCTTCCGCAGGCAACGTAGGCCACGTTATGTTGAATGGATTTGGCCATAAGAGACTCGCCTATTTCTTAAGAAGATACGGATAGCTGTCGCGCACGGCCTTGATGGTCAGGCGGACGGCCTCGGGAAGGCCGGTGTTGACGGCATCGACCGAGACGGTACGGACCGTGCCGGCAACACGGACCTTAAAGTGATCCTCGTCCACGGCCAGGAAGCCCTCGTTCTCGGAGTTCTCCATGTCCTCCTCGCTCCAGAACAGGGTGAGCTTGTCCTTGTAGGGACGACCCTCCTGGTAGGGGCAGAACACAGCGCAGTTGCCACACTCGTTGCACATGCCATCGACATGTACCACCTGATGCTTGGCCAGGCCCGGCACCTTAATAGCAACGTTTGCGCGGTTGGGGCACACGTCGCAGCAAACCTCGCACACCGAGCCGCAGCCCAGGCAGCGGGTCTTGGTGCAGCTGCGCTTGTCGCGGCACAGCGATCCCTTGCGCTCGTAGCAGGTGTCCTCGCGACCGGCCTGCTCGTTGCAGTCGGCGTACTTGTTAAAGTCCACGCCGGCGATGGCACGGGCGACCTCGGCGGCGTCGGCAATAGCCTCGACCACGGTGGCAGGACCGCGGCGGCAGTCGCCCGCAGCCCAGACGCCCTCGACGCCGGTGGAGGTGGCGGCAAGGCGACCGCGACGGTCGTGCTCGACGCCCGCGGCATCGTACAGGCTGGCATCGATACCCTCGCCCACGGCGCAGATCACCGTGGTGGCGGAAAGCTCGACGGTCTCGCCCGTGGCGACGGGGCTGCGACGGCCGCTTGCATCCGGCTCGCCAAGCTCCATGACGTCGCAGGTCAGCACGGCGCCGTTGAGCGCCTTGGGCGCCAGCAGCTCGCAGAACTCAACGCCATCGGCAAGAGCAAGATCGAGCTCTTCCTCGTCGGCGGGCATCTGCTTCTTGGTGCGGCGATACACCAGGCGCACGTTCTTCACGCCTGCCAGGCGCTTGGCCACGCGGGCGGCGTCCATGGCGGTGTTGCCGGCACCAATGACCACGACGTCCTCGCCCAGCTCAAGCTTCTCGCCCTTCTTGGCGGCCTCGAGGAACTCCAGCACGTCGAGCTCGGCACCCTCGCCCAGGCCCGCAGAGCCGGGCATCCAGGCACCGGTGGCCACGACCACGTCGGTAAAGCCCTGGGCCTTGAGCTCGTCAATGGACTCCACGCGGGCGTTAAGCTGAACCTTGGCGCCAAAGGCCAGGCAGAGCTCGGCGTCGTGCGAGATATCGTCGCTGGCGATACGGAACTCGGGGATTACGTGACGGACCACACCGCCGAGCGAATCGCGGGCCTCAAAGATGGTAACGGGCACGCCGACACGCGTCAGGAAGAACGCCGTCGCCAGGCCGGCCGGACCGCCACCGATAACGGCAACGTTGCGCTCGCCGTCGTTGGCGATAGCCTGGGCGCGCAGCTTGGGCAGCACGGCGGTCATTGCCTCGCGGGCGGCCTTGAGCTTGCTGGCGCGAATCTGGGCGCCCTCGGGCTCGTAGAATGCACGCTCGCAGGCACGGCCGCAAGGATGCGGGCAGATAGTGCCGGTGATGAACGGCAGGGCGTTGCGCTCGATGATGATGTTGAGTGCGTCCTCGTAGCGGCCCTCGTCAACAGCCGCCAGATAGGCGGGAATATCCTGCTGGATGGGGCAGCTCGTGCGGCACGGCGTGGTAAAGCAGTCGGAAAGCGGGCTCTTGCCGGCGACCTTGCGGTCGGGCAGCGGGCGCAGCGGTTTCTTGTAGAGCGGGTTGGTGAGCGAGTCGGTCTGGATCGCCGTCACGGCCTCGAGCGAAACGCCCGCGAACGGCTTGCCATCCAGGTCGGTAAACTCGCCGGCCATCTGGCTAAAGCGCTCGTAGCCACCGGGCTTGAGCACGTCGGTCGCCAGGGTAACGGGCCAAATACCGGCATCGTACAGAGCGCGGATGTTGTAGACCGTGGCACCGCCGGAGTAGCTGATGCGCAGCTTGCCATCGAACTGCTCGGTAATGCGGCGGGCGGCCTCGATGGTCAGCGAGAACAGCGAACGGCCGGACATGTACATCTCGGTAGAAGGCAGCTCGTTCCTCGTCACGTCGACGGGGAACGTGTTAGTCAGCTTGACGCCAAACTCCAGGCCGCGCTCGGCGCACAGGGCAATCAGGCGCTCGAACATGGGCACGGCGTCGGCCCACTGCAGGTCCTCGCGGAAGTGCGTATCGTCGAAGACGATGTAGTCAAAGCCCAGCTCATTCAGACGCTGGCGGGCAAACTCATAGCCCAGCAGCGTGGGGTTGCACTTGATGTAGGTGTTGAGGCCCTTCTCGGTGATCAGATAGGTCGCGATGCGCTCGATCTCCGCTGGCGGGCAACCGTGCAGGGTAGACTCGGTGATAGAGTTGGAGACGCGCGCCGGAATGGACTCGACAAACGCGGCATCGACATGCTCAAACTGGTCCAGATTGGCGAGCGCCCATGTGCGACACTCGTTCCAGACGTCAGATCCGCTGGCGTCCTTCATGCCCTCGATGTAGGCGTCGACCTTGGGGCTCTTGATGCCCTCCAGGTCATAGCCCACGGACATATTGAAGACAAAGCCGTCCGGGCTACCCAGGCCGTACTCGCGAGCGATCAGGTGGCAGGCGAACCATGCCTTCACGTACTCGGCAAAGGCCTGCGGAACCTCGAGCTCGGTCGACCACTCGCAGTTGTAGCACTCGTCCTGCGCCACAATGCAGGGCTTGTTGACGCAACGGGAAAGCTCCTCGCCGTCCATAACCTGGACGGTCTTGAGCTCAAAGAAGCGAGAACCGGCCACATAAGAGGCCACGATGTTCTGGGCAAGCTGTGTATTGGGGCCGGCGGCCGGGCCAAACGGAGTCTCGATGCGCTCGTCAAAAATGGGAAGCGCGCCCTCCTGGTTGGTCGTGGCCATCTTGCGCACGCCAAAGACGGCGCCCTGAGTCTTGTGCTCCTCGATGATCCAGTTCATCAGCTGCGAAAACGGGATCGGCCTCATGATGTCGCTCATAGTGAGCTCCTCTCTGTAACGCCCGGCGAGACCGCGCGGCGGGCGCAAATACGGTGTAGCGCTAGCACAGCGCCGGCGACCCCGCGGAGGTCGCCTATACGCGCGTCGGATGCGGCGAAACATCTGACGCGCGCAAATCTACTTGTAATTAGTAGGCGCGATCGTTGAGCGTGCTCCAGAGCTTCTTGGACTCGGCCATGGTCCACGCGTTGATCTTGTCCTCATCAATGCCAACGAACTCGCGATCCTTGTACAGGACGCGGCCGTTGATGATGGTGGTGCGGCAGTTCTTGCCCATCATGCCGAAGAGCATGTGGCCGTCGATGTTGGCGTCGGAGAAGGGGGTGAAGGGCTTGTAGTCCATGACGATGACGTCGGCGGCAGCACCGGCCTCGAGCACACCGAGCTTGCGATCGAAGTACTTGCTCGCCATCTTGGCGTTGTTCTCGAACAGCATGGTCATGGCCTCGCACCAGCCCACGTTGGGCATGGCGGCGTTGTGGCGCTGAATGATCAGGAAGACCTTGAGGCTCTCGAGCATATCGTGGGTGTAGGCGTCGGTGCCCATGCACACGGGGATGCCGCGGCGGAAGAACTCGAGCACGGGAGCGCAGCCCACGGCGTTGCCCATATTGGATTCGGGGTTGTTGACCAGCCAGGTGCCGGACTCCTTGACGATATCCATCTCGGCGGGCGTCACGTGGATGCAGTGGCCGAGCATGGTGTCGGGACCCAGCAGATTGTGCTGCAGCAGGCGCTCGACGGGGCTGATGCCACCACGGTTGAGACGGGAGTCCCACACGTCATTCATGCCCTCGCACACATGGATGTGGAAGCCGGTCAGGCCGTTGTTGGCCTCGGCCATCTTGTCCATGGTCTCGTCCGAAAGCGTAAAGGTGGCGTGACCGCCAAACATGGCGGCGATCATGTGATTGTCGTTATCGCGACGCTCCTTGGCGGCCCACTGGGCAAACTCGGCGTTCTCGGCAATGGCCTGGTCGCATTTTTCCTGGCCGCGGCGGTCGGAGACCTCGTAGCACAGGCACGAACGCATGCCCAGCTCCTGAGCTGCATCCTTAATGGTAAAGAGGCTGCCTGGGATCTCGCAGAAGCTCGCGTGGTGATCGAAGATCGTTGTGACGCCATCGCGGATGGAGTCCAGAATCGTGGCATAGGCGCTGGCCTTGGTGCCGTCGAGCGTCAGGTTGTCATCGATCTTCCACCACTGCTGCTCAAGATTCTCCAGGAAGTTGGTGGGGTTGCAGCCCTTAATGGCAAGGCCGCGAGCCAGACCCGAGTAGATGTGGGTGTGGCAATTGATGAGTCCGGGCATGATGAGGTTGCCCTGGGCGTCGACGTACTCGGCATCCGGGTACTTGACCTTGAGCTCGCACTCGGGGCCCACTTCGACGATCGTATCTCCGTCAATGGCGACCGCACCGTTTGGAATAAACGGGGTCTGAGCGTTGCGGGTAAAAACGGAACCGTTAGCGACCAGAAGCATGGATGCTCCCTTCAACATCAGAGGCGGGGTTTGACACCTCTGACATGGCGGAGTGCGAAGCGCCGGCCTACACCGGAAACGGGCCCTCTCCCGTCAACGCTTCACCAAAGGGACAAACCCTTTGAAGTGCGGCTTGACGCCGCATGACGTCGGCGGACGAGGCGATGCGTCCGCCGACGAATAGCACCGAATTGGTTACTTCTTGCTCTCGGGCAAGACCAGATCCACGGCAGCGTCCTTGGCAGCATCGATGTGCTGAGCCACGACCGGCGTCTGCGGAAGAATCAGGTTAAGGACGATGGCCATGATGGCGGTGGGGGTTACGGCATTGGAGCCGATGACGGTGGACACCCAGGCGGGCATACCCTCGCCGGCAAGGCAACCGCTGGCCATCCAGATACCCAGGCCAAAGACGACGGAGGTACCGACGATGGTGGTAGTGCGCTGCGTGAGGCCCTCGCGGGTGAACATGCGCACGCCGTTCATGGTAATGGTGCCAAAGACGCCGACGGTCGCGCCGCCGATGACGGGCTGCGGGATAGCGGAAAGGACGGCAGAGAGCTGCGGGAACAGACCGGCGATGGCAAAGACGGCCGCGATGATCACAAAGACCCACTTGTTGACGACCTTGTTGGAGCAGATGATGCCCACGTTCTGGCCAAGGGCGCTGGTGGGAAGACCGCCCAGCAGGCCGCCGACCATAGAGGTGAGGCCCTGGGACACGATAGCGCCGGAGAGCTCGCGCTCGGTGGGCATACGGTCGATGGAGCCCAGGCAGGCGGCGGAGACGTCGCCGATAACCTGGATGGCAACCATGGGGAACACGACGGCGAGGGTAATGCAGACCTCGGGATCAAACTCGAGCGCATAGGGCATGAGCTTGGGAAGGGCGAAGACCTGAGCGGTGGCGACGCTTGAGAAGTCGATCATGCCAAAGGGGATGGAGACGATCATGCCAACGATCATGCCAAAGAACACGGATCCCAGCTTGAGCGTGCCCTTGCCAAAGTTGGCGAGCGCAAAGACCACGGCGAAGGTGATAAGAGCGACGCACCAGGCCTGCGGGGTGCCCCACAGTGGCGTACCCATACCGCCGGCCATATACTTGACGGCCGTGGGATACAGCGAAACGCCGATGGAGAAGATGACCGTACCGGTCACGACGGGTGGGAACAGCCACTTAATCTTGCTGTAGGCCAGACCAAAGAGGACCGCGACGGCACCGCCGACAATCTCGCCGCCCAACAGCGCGCCAAAGCTAAAGCCCGAGGCGCCCATGGCCTGCAGGGCCGGGAGGAACGCGAACGAAACGCCCATGACGATGGGCAGGCCGCCGCCGATGCGACGGAAGGGGGCAAAG
>URZJ01000103.1 GCA_900552395.1 uncultured Collinsella sp.
TGGAGCGAGTGCTGGCGCAGGCGCTCTCGACGCTCGACGGTCCGGTCGATATGCTCGACCGCGCGGCACAGCTGCTCGGCGGGCTCGAGCCGGGTGAGATCGATGGCGCGCTTGAGGCGCACGTGGACCGCAATCGATCTTTCGACGACATCCCGATGGCCGCTGGCAAGCCTGAGGCCTGCTCGCTGCTGCTGATGCTCGTTCGACAGGGTGAGGCTGCCCGCCGCATGTTGCCGACGGCGCCGATCGTTTCGTCCCGTTCGTTTGCCGAGCGCTCCTGGCCGTACATGCTCGCGTGGTCCGACCTGGGGCTTAACGGCAAGGAGCGTATGACGGTCGATTCGCTGGCGCGCGCCGAGGTGCGCCGTTTTGCTGACGAGGATACGAGCGAGCGCGTGCGAAACGAGATGATGGGCGTGCTGGGCGAGCTACTGGGTATTTCGCCCGAACAAATGGAGGAGTTGCGCTCTGAAGACGGTCAGCGTCGTTTACACGAGGGAATGAAAAAGTTCGAGGGCGAGGTTCAGGACGCCATCGATAAGATGATGGGCGGCCAGGGCGGACCGCAAGGTGGTCCTCAGGGTGGCCCGATGCCGCATCCGCCGGTTAATCCCCGACAGTTCCCATTCTTCTCGCAGAACTAAACTGGGGATGGGATTCGCTCTCAACCCCGATACTTCAACTAAGCATCTTGACCCCGTTGTGTTATTCTAGAACAGACGTTCGTGAGTAGTGCGCGGGGCCTTGCCTTGCGCTTGGTAAAAGACGAGGGGAGGTTGGCTTGGTTATTTTGGGCATCGACCCCGGTTTGGCTCATACGGGTTGGGGGATTATCGAGGAGCGGCGTGGCGAGGTTCGCTGCCGTGCCTATGGCTGCATCGAGACCAGCGCAGGCAGTCCGCTCGCGGTGCGCCTGTCGCATATCGCCCGCGACCTCAAGGGTGTCGTGGAGCGTTATCGACCCGATACCGCTGCCATCGAGAGCATCTACTTTGGCGCTAATGTCCGCTCGGCAATCCCCACGGCACATGCCCGCGGTGCCGCGCTCGTGGCGCTTTCGGAGTGCGCGCTCGAGATCGGCGAGTACACGCCTATGCAGATCAAGCAGGCTGTGGTGGGTACCGGTGCCGCAGATAAGCGGCAGGTCGCCTACATGGTGCGCACGCTCACGCAGCTCGACCACGACCCTCATCCCGACCATGCCGCCGATGCCCTGGCTTGCGCCATCTGCCACGTAAACCTCAGCCGCACCCGCGCCCTCACCGGTGGCGAGTTCTATCAACAGAGAGGAACCGGATACTGATGATTTCCCAGCTCCACGGAACGCTTGTCGAGGCCACGATGAGCTCTGCTGTCGTCGATGTGTCGGGCGTTGGCTTTGAGCTCGGCATCTCGGGCAGCACTGCGGCCACGTTGCCGACGCCCGGCGGCGAGGTCCGCCTCTACACGCGTATGCAGGTGCGCGAGGATGCCATGACACTTTTCGGTTTTTCCTCAAAGGATGAGCGCACGATGTTCGACCGGCTCGTGTCCGTCTCGGGCGTTGGCCCGCGCTTGGCGCTCGCCGTGCTTTCCACCTATACCGTGGGGCAGCTGTATTCGCTGGTGATGGCCGAGGACGACAAGGGCATGGCCAAGGTACCCGGTGTGGGCAAAAAGACAGCTCAGCGCCTGATCCTGGAACTCAAGAGTACCTTTGCCAAGGACAAGGGCTTTGTGCCGGTCGACGTGATTCCCGGCCAGGTTGCGATGCCGGTTCCCGCCGCCGCTCCTTCGGCCATCGATGACGCCCGCGCGGCACTCCTTTCCATGGGCTTTAGTCCGCAGGAGACCGATGTTGCCCTGAGCGGGTATGATGGGCAGAATATGCGTGTCGAGGATCTGCTCGGCGCGGCGCTTAAGCGACTCGGAATGGATGCGTGATGTGGGAAGCCGATGACTCTCAGGACCTGTGGGCGACGCCCGGCAACTCGCCGGCGGCATCCATGGCGCACGGCGAGCGCATGGTGGGCTCGGAGCTGACGGCCGAGGACCTCGATGTCGACCGCACTTTGCGCCCCCAGCGCCTGGACGATTACTGTGGCCAGGAGCACATCAAGCAGAGCCTGCGCGTGTTGATCGAAGCGGCGCAGAGCCGTGGCGAGACGCTCGACCACGTGATTTTCTCGGGTCCTCCGGGCCTGGGCAAGACCACGCTGGCCACCGTTATCGCCAACGAGCTGGGCGCTCAGATCAAGACGACGAGTGGTCCGGCCATCGCGCGCACCGGCGACCTGGCGGCTATCCTTACCAACCTGCAGCCGGGTGACGTGCTGTTTATCGACGAGATCCACCGTCTCAACCGTTCGGTCGAGGAGGTCCTGTACCCCGCGATGGAGGACTTTGCGCTCGATATCGTGATCGGGAAAGGTCCGGCGGCACGTTCGATTCGCCTGGATATCCCCAAGTTTACGCTGGTGGCGGCAACGACTCGCTCGGGCATGTTGACCGGCCCGCTGCGCGACCGCTTTGGCATTTCGTATCGCCTGGATTACTACACCGTTGAGGAGCTCGCCCAGATTGTGACGCGCTCGGCGACTATCCTGGGCGTGACGATTGACCATCCGAGCGCGCTCGAGATTGGCTCGCGCTCGCGTGGCACGCCGCGCTTGGCTAACCGCTTGCTCAAGCGCGTGCGCGACTATGCGCAGGTGCGCGGCAACGGTCCCATTGAGCTCGATATCTGCCGTCAGGCACTCGAGTTCTTCGAGATCGACGAGCTCGGTCTGGACTGGATGGATATTCGCATTTTGGAGACGCTCGCCAAGACGTTCTCCGGTCGTGCCGTGGGACTTACGACCCTTGCCAGCGCGGTGGGCGAGGACCCGGGCACGCTCGAGGATGTCTATGAGCCCTATTTGCTGCAGTGCGGGTTGATGATTCGTACGCCGCAGGGCCGTCAGGCAACCCTTCGCACCTTTGAGCACCTGGGGATTGAACCTACCGTTTAAGGCGCTTTGTTTTGGCGGGCTGTTGGGCTATCGCTGGGCATCGGGTAAACATATCGCCGTTCATCGGTTATGGGCGTTTTACTATTGCGCGCCCGTGCTATGCTGAATTGGTCTTTTTCTCATTCGGTAACGAAAGGACCGCCCATGCCTACTGACATCGAAATCGCACGTTCCGTCACGCCGCTGCCCATTACCGAGGTGGCTAAGAACGCCGGCGTCGACGTAAAGCACCTGATTCCGTACGGCTTCGACAAGGCTAAGGTCGACTATTCACTGCTCAACGAGCCGACTGATCACCAGGCCAAGCTCGTCCTCGTGACCGCTATCAACCCAACGCCTGCGGGCGAGGGCAAGACCACCACGACCATCGGTCTGGCCGATGGCCTGCGTCGCCGCGGCGTCAAGAGCGCCGTGGCCCTGCGCGAGCCTTCGCTCGGCCCTGTCTTTGGCGTTAAGGGCGGTGCTGCCGGTGGCGGCTGGGCTCAGGTGATCCCCATGGAGGATATCAACCTGCACTTTACCGGCGACTTTCATGCTATCGGTGCTGCCAACAACCTGCTGGCAGCCATGCTCGACAACCACATCCAGCAGGGCAATCAGCTCGGTATTGACGTTAAGCGCATCACTTGGAAGCGCGTCGTCGATATGAACGACCGTCAGCTGCGCCACGTTATCGACGGCATTGGCGGTAAGGCCCAGGGCGTGCCGCGCGAGGACGGCTTCGATATCACCGTCGCCTCCGAGGTCATGGCAATCCTGTGCCTGTCTACGAGCATCAGCGACCTCAAGGAACGCTTGGGTGAGATCGTCGTCGGCTACAGCTTTGCCGGCGAGCCCGTCCGTGCCCGCGACCTTAAGGCCCAGGGTGCCATGGCCGCGTTGCTTAAGGACGCGCTCAAGCCCAACCTGGTGCAAACGCTCGAGGGCACGCCCGCGTTTGTCCACGGCGGTCCCTTCGCCAACATTGCCCACGGCTGCAACTCCATCATGGCTACGCGTATGGCGATGCGCTTTGGCGATGTCGCCATTACCGAGGCCGGCTTCGGTGCCGATCTGGGTGCCGAGAAGTTCCTCGACATTAAGTGCCGCATGACGGGCGTTCGTCCCAGCGCCGTCGTGGTCGTCGCGACCGCTCGTGCGCTGAAGTACAACGGTGGCGTCGCCAAGGCCGACCTCAACGAGGAGAACCTCGAGGCACTCAAGGCTGGCATGCCCAACCTGCTGCGTCATGTCGACAACATCCAGAACGTTTATGGTCTGCCCTGCGTGGTCGCCATCAACCGTTTCCCGACGGACACCGAGGCCGAGCTTGCTCTCATCGAGTCCGAGTGCCAGAAGCTCGGCGTCAACGTTAAGCTTTCCGAGGTCTGGGCCAAGGGCGGCGAGGGCGCGCTCGAGCTTGCCGATGAGGTCATGCGTCTGATTGAGCAGCCGAGCGAGCTCAAGTTTGCCTATGAGGACGGCGCCGATGTCGCCGACGCTCTTGAGGCCATTGCCACCAAGGTCTACCGCGCCGATGGCGTTGACTTTACGCCGGCCGCCAAGCGCCAGCTCGCCGAGCTGCGCGAGAACGGCTTTGGCAACCTGCCGGTGTGCGTGGCCAAGACGCAGTACAGCTTTAGCGACAACGCCAAGGCCCTGGGCGCTCCCGAGAACTTCCGCATCACGGTGCGTGAGCTCAAGGTTTCCGCCGGTGCCCACTTTGTGGTCGCACTGACCGGCAGTGTTCTGACCATGCCGGGCCTGCCCAAGGTCCCCGCGGCTGAGAACATCGACGTCGACAACGACGGCAACATCACCGGCCTGTTCTAGGCAAGAGCGACGTTATTGCCGCCTGTCCGCCCCGCCGTGCCCCACAGCACGGCGGGGCTTTTGTTTCTAGCCGCGCTTGTCTTGTAGATACCGACGGGCTTTGCCCATCATGGGCTTTTGCGCGGGTAGAATGCATGGATAACTTGATGCTTACGGGCGACGGAAAGGAATCGTTGCATGGATCAGGACAAGACAACCGTGATGGGCGGCTACGGTTCCGCGCAGGCTGGCGATAGCGCCGATGCGACCCGCGTTGTTCCCAACCCCGGTTATACCGACCCCGCCGCGACGCAGCCTTCTGCCGAGCCAACCCGGGTTATGGGCTATGGCGACACAGCGCGGGATTCTTATGCTGTATCTTCGCAAGGCTCCTATGGCGACGCAGCTCCGGACCCGTTTGATTACGCGCCGCAGGATTCTTATGCCGCCTCGACGCCGAATCCCTATGATGACCTGCCGCAAAATCCCATTCCGCAGCCTCAGCAGACGACGTATATGCCTCGCACGGCGCAGCCTCGCTACGAGTCGCGCGAGCCGTATCGCGAGTACCCCAAGTCGATTCCGCAATATGGCGAGGACGAGGAGAAGAAGCCGTCGCGTTCGTCGAGCGTGATCAAGAAGATCCTCATCGTGCTGGCGATCTTCTTTGCGCTGTCGGTTGTGTTTGCCATTGTGTCGGGCATGCTCAACAAGCGAGGGAGTTCAACGGCTGATACCGCTGCCGAGCAAACCGAGTCCGCCTCGTCTAGCACCGTCGATCTGAGCGATATCCCGGGGCAGTACTGGTCCAACGCCAAGAAGCTCCTCAAGTCGCGCGGCGCCAATCTTTCGAATGCCGTGGTCCTGACTGATGATGGCTCAACGCCCGTCATCGATGCCAACTGGGTCGTTACTTCTGCTTACTATAACGACAGCGGCAACCTCGAAATTCAACTCACGCACAAGAATAGCTCGGGCAACTCACCCGACGGCCAAAGCGGTACCGACAGCTCGAGTTCCAATACGTTGGAGGACTTGAGCAACAAGGCACAGGAGCTTGGGGATAAGGCCCAAGAGCTGGGCGACACGGCCCAGAACCTGGGCGACACCGCTCAGAACTTGGGCGGCATGGCGACGGATGCCTGGAACGCCCTACAAAACGGCATCTCGGGCACGCAGGGAAACTAGCTGTTAAGCGGGCTACAGCTGCTCGGCCGGACGGTCGGGCGAGCTAAAGCCCGAGTCAAACGTAACGACGCATGAGGCATTGGGTCGGCGCTCGTGCACGATGCGCGTGACGAGCTCCAGCAGCTCCTCGTCGGATATGTCAAAGCCGTCGGGACGCACAAGGTCAAACGAAACGAACCCGTCGTGCTCGTGCAGGTCGTGGATGGAGAGCGCGGGATCGATCTGCGTAACGCCACGCTTGACCCAGCCGCGTAGGTCGTCGCCGGTGGTGGCGATGGGGTCGCAGTGCAACGTGATGCCAATGCCCATCTGGCGCTTGATGTCGTGCTCGATGGTGTCTAGGATCTCGTGGTGCTCAAATGCGTCGCCCTCGCCGGGCATCTCCACGTGGGCGCTGGCAAACTGACGACCGGGGCCGTAGTCGTGCACCATCAGGTCGTGTGTGCCCAAGACCTGGGGGTACGACATAATCCTGTCGCGGATTTCCTGGACGAGCTTGGGGTCGGGCGCTTGTCCTAACAGCGGGCTGATGGCGTCGCGCACCAGGC
>URZJ01000104.1 GCA_900552395.1 uncultured Collinsella sp.
GACCATGCCGACGACCTGGGCTTTACGACGATGTTCTGGCAAGAGGGCGGCGCGGTAGACGAGAGCTTCACCCCAGCCTTCGATACCACCGGCGTCCTTACCAGCACAAAGTAACGCATTCGCCGATGATTTTTCTGGGACGGGGATTAAAAAATCATTCGGTACACAATGTTTTTTAATCCCCGTCCCAGAAAAATCATCGAGAGGATCGCCTGCTCGAAAAGTTGTCAAAATAGCCGCGCCCCAAAAAGACTGATTATTGGGCGTTGACAGTTGGCGAGCCGTAGGTAAAATATCGACTTGTCCTGGGGACGTAGCTCAGTTGGGAGAGCGCTGCCGTCGCATGGCAGAGGCCGAGGGTTCGACTCCCTTCGTCTCCACCCTTGGATTTGATAAGCCGCTGACATTGTGTCGGCGGCTTTTTTTAAAAGAAAGGGCTGTACCATGGCCGAGCTTGAGTCCCAACCACTGTCTGCCGAGGAACGCGCCGAGTTGGAAGAGCTCCGCGCCGAGAAAGCTCGTCGCGAGGCCCAGGAAGAGGCACGCCGCGAGCGTGAGGAGTTGGCCGCCCTGCGTGCCGAGCGCGAGAAGGCCGAGGAGGCCGCTGCGAAGGTTGCATCCGAGCCCAAGCCCGCGCCCGCACCCAAGCCCGCTGCTGCGAAGCCTGCACCTGCCGCGCCCAAACCTCAGCCTAAAAAGGCCGCTCGTCCCAAGTCCGTCGATCCCAAGCCGAGCCGTGACGAGATGAGCTTTGCCCAGCGCATGGTTACCTCCAAGGAGCCTGCGGGTGAGAACGAGATCCCCGGTATGGCGCCGGCTCAAAAAATCATCATTGTCCTTGCCCTCATCGCGTTTGTCATCTTTATGGGCTACACGATCCTGACCAGCATGGGCCTGCTTTAGCCTGTTCGCGCTGGGCTCCATGCCCGCACGCCCGCCTCGCCAACCCTCAACCTCTGCACAACGCATCCGAAAGGTCGCCCCATGGCTTTGACCGACATCTCGCATCCCACCGACATTGCAATGCTCACTGATCTGTACGAACTCACTATGGCCCAGGGCCTGTGGGAGAGCGGCAAGGCCAATGAGCAGGGTTGCTTTACGGCGTTTTACCGCGACCATCCCTTCGGCAGCGCGTATGCCGTCATGTGCGGCACCGCCGAGCTGCCCGAGCTAGTCGAGAACCTGCGCTTTACGCCCGAGGACATCGACTATCTAGCTTCGCTCCAGGCTCCGGCCGGCGGCTCGATGTTTAAGCCCGCATTCCTCGACTACCTGCGCGATTTTCGTGCGCATGTAAACATCGACGCCGTGCCCGAGGGCGAGCTCGTCTTTCCGCGCGAGCCCATGGTGCGCGTCACCGGCCCCGCGCTGGAGTGCCAGCTGCTCGAAACGGCGTTGCTCAACATTGTCGGCTTCCAGACGCTTGTCGCTACCAAGACGGCGCGCGTGGTGCTGGCGGCGGACGGCCGTCCCGTTGCCGAGTTTGGCCTGCGCCGCGCCCAGGGTCCCGATGGCGGGCTGGCCGTCGCGCGCGCGAGCTACGTTGCCGGCTGCTCCTCTACATCCAATGTGCTCGCCGGCCGCCGCTACGGTATTCCCGTCTTTGGCACTCATGCGCACAGCTGGGTGATGAGCTTCGATTCCGAGCTCGAGGCATTCCGGGCTTTTGCTAAGTCGAGTCCCAAGAACTGCACGCTGCTCATCGACACCTACGACGTACGTGAGGGCTGCGAGCATGCCATTACGGTTGCCAAGGAGATGGAGGCGGTGGGCGAGCGTCTGTCGGCTATTCGCATCGACTCCGGCGACCTCGCCAAGCTCTCCAAGTATGTGCGCGGCCGTTTTGATGCCGAGGGCCTGCCCTATGTGGGGATCTCGGTTTCTAACGATCTGGATGAGTACACGATTCAGTCGCTGCTCGACCAGGGCGCGCCCATCGATAGCTTTGGCGTGGGTACCAAGCTTGCGACCTGCTATGACCAGCCGGCGCTGGGCGGCGTGTACAAGCTTTCCGCCCGCCGTGCGAGCGAGGCAGATCCATGGACGCCGGTGGTCAAGCTCTCTGAGCAGCCATACAAGCGCACGATCCCGGGTGTGCAACGCGTGCGCCGTTATTACGACGGCTTTGGCGGCCCGGTCTGCGACATGATCTACGACGAGGACCATCTGGCGGGGGAGGGCGCCGCGCGCGGCAATACCCTCGTGGCCGTGAATGATGCCGCCCTGGTGACCGACGTGTCCGAACTTGAGTATCGCGAGCTGCTGGTGCCGATCGTGCGCGATGGCAGCGCGGGGGCTCCGCGGGAGAGCATCCAGGACGCGCGCGAGCGCTGTGCTTGGGCACTCGATCATCTGGACGCAGCTTTCAAGCGCTTCCTGTACCCGCAGACCTATGTGGTGGGCATGGAACAGGGCCTGGCTCAGGTGCGCGACGAGCTCGTGCGCAAGAACATGGCCGCGGCTTCGGCCTTCCCCTGGGCAAAATAATCCGAAGGGGACGGAGGAACACGGATTATTTTCTCGCTCGGCCCGTTCGCCCGTTCGCTGAACATTCGATTGGTTTGACGTATGACGACTTCTTATAAAACGATGGTGGTAAAGATCGGTTCGTCTACGGTGGTGGGCGCCGACGGCAAGGTCAACCGCGCCTTTATCGGCGGGCTTGCCGATCAGGCCGCAGCGCTGCGCGAGCTTGGCTGGCGCCTGGTCGTGGTGAGCTCGGGCGCTATCGCCTGTGGCTATCCCGTGCTGGGCTTCGACCACAAGCCGGTCGGCGACCTGCCGAGCCTGCAGGCGTGCGCCTCGGCTGGTCAGTGCATCATCTCGTCGGCCTACGACGAGGAGTTCCATGCACGGGATCTGCTCACCTCGCTCGTGCTACTCACGCGCCACGATACGGCCCGCCGCACGTCCTACCTGCACGCACGCGACGCCCTGCTGCGCCTGGTGGAGCTTGGCGTGGTGCCTGTTGTCAACGAGAACGATACCGTTACCGTCGACGAGATCAAGTTTGGCGACAACGACACGCTGGCGGCGCTTGTGAGCTGTCTGGTTTCCGCCGATCTGTGCGTGACGCTCTCGGACATCGATGGCCTCTACACCGCCAATCCGCACGAGGACCCCACGGCCGAGTTCGTCCCGGTTGTGCATAAGATCGATGCCAAGATTATCGCCTCGGCGGGCGATTCTTCCACATCGGTGGGCACGGGCGGCATGATCACCAAGATTCGCGCGAGCCGCATTCTGATGACGGCGGGCATTCAAAGCGTGATTTGCTCGGGCGAGGAGCCCGATGCGCTTGTGCGTCTGGCCCGTGGCGAGAGCGTGGGTACGCTGTTCGATCCGCCAGCTGACATCGCGCCGCGCAAGCTGTGGATCGCGCTGGGTGACAAGGCACATGGCTCGGTGACGGTCGATGATGGTGCTGCGAAGGCGCTGGTAAGCCGTGGCTCTTCCTTGCTTGCGGTGGGTATTCGCGAGGTCGATGGCGTGTTTTCCGAGGGCGATGTGCTCGACGTGTGCGACCCGAGCGGTATGGTCGTCGCCCGCGGTATCGCCGAGGCCGATTCGGACGTGCTGGAGCTTGCCGCCGGCCGCCGCCAGGACCAGATCGCCAGCAACCGCCTGCTCGCTAACCTGGCCGAGAAGCCCGCGATCCATAGGGACAACTTGATAGTGTTTGCATAAAGAGAGGCAGCGCTGCGGCTCGTTTTGCCAGCAGTGCTGCCTCTCCTTTTCCGGCACTTGGGGACGTTCCTTTTGTGCCGGCAGACGGGGACACTCCTTTGCTAGAAGATCTGGCGCAGGTTTCCGCGGTTGAGGGCTTCGTCGAAGAGGTGCTTGAACACCACGCTGCCGTGCAGGCCATCGTGTTCAAACTCGTTCGTCACCCAGGCATGCGAGTTGCCCACGCGGCTGAGCGTATCGAGCTGCAGGCCCGAGTCCACGTACATGTCATCGAAGTACACCGCGGCCTGGAGCGGCACCTCGTTGCAGGCCAGGCGCTGCGGGTCGTAGATCTTGTCCCAGCTGGTGTCCTCCATCAGCAGATCCATCGCGGGCTTGAAGGGCTTAAGTTCGGGCATCTGCTCAAACATCCACGGGAACATGGCCTCGCCGGTAAACATGAGCGGGCGCGCGAGTGTGTCGAACTCGGTACGATGGGCTTTCTCTTCTGCCGCGGCCCAGCGAATGGGCATGGTGTCGCCGTCGGCGTAGATGAACTCCTGAAGCGTCCAGTACAGCGGATTCGCGCGCGTGTTGGTGCGCTCGAAGGCGCACATCAAAAAGCTGTCAGATACCGAGGCGCCGCAGGCCAGCGTGCCGTCGCCGTCAACAAAAGCATGATCGATAATCCAATGCATGCGCTCAAAGCTCGGCTTCATGCCAAAGTCGCTGCCCATGAGCTGTAGGCGTTCGACCGTCATCGGCGAGCCGTCGGGTAGCACGGGCTTTTGCTCCTCGAGGGCATCTGCCAGGGCCGCCACGCGCTCGACGTCGGCGGGGTAGCGGTTGTAATACTGCTGCGTCTTGGCGGCCATGCGCGGGAAGGTGTGCGCGTAGACCTCGCTTGCGCTCGCCGGTACGTGGGGGATGCCGCCGCAGGTAAAGCTTGCCGCCACGCCCTCGGGGAAGAGCGACAGGTAGCTCAGCGTCAAAAAGCCGCCGTAGCTCTGCCCGAGCGTGACCCAGGGCCTGCCGCCAAAGCCCACCAGGCGCAGGTACTCAAAATCGCGCACGATGGAGCTGGCGAGGTGGCGCTTGAGGAAGTCCGCCTGCGAGCGGGCAGCATCGGAGCCGGCCGCCTCGGCGCGCTCGCCCAGTGCGGCAATCGTGCGCCCGTCTACACAGCTGCTGCGCCCGGTACCGCGCTGGTCGGGCAGCACGACGCGGAAATGCTTGACGGCCTCTTCGATCCAGCCATCGCTTGTGGGCGACAGCGGACGCGGGCTCTCGCCACCGGGGCCACCCTGCAAAAAGAGAAGGAGCGGCAGGTCGTCGTTGATGCGGTCGGGTGCGCAAACCACGCGGTAGAAGAGCTTGATGCTCTCGGGCGCGCCGGCGATGGGTGTCGGTATAGCGCCGCGGCGCATGGTGCTGCCGACGGCCAGGAGCATCGGCTCCAGGCCGCGCCAGTCGAGGGGGACGTCGATGCTGTGGTCCTCGACATACAGGCCGGGGACGTGGTACGAAGTGATGAGGGCCATGTGAGTCTTCCGTTCGTTGCGGTGTTTCGGGTTGACCAATTCTACCGCCGCGGGCGAGGCCATGCGCAAATCGGCTACCATGGTTGCAAACTTCTAGGAGAAAGGGCCGCCCATGTCGGTCGATATAGCCACGTATGTCCACGATCTTGCCGTTGCCGCTAAGGCAGCGTCGGCCTCGCTTGCCACGGCGAGCGACGAGCAGCGCCAGGAGGCCGTGCGCGCCATGGCCGCAGCGCTGCGCAACGGTATCGACTCCATCGTCGCCGCCAACGAGCTCGATATGTCCGCCGCGCGCGATGCGGGGACCTCGGCGGGGCTCCTCGACCGTCTGCTGCTGACGCCCGAGCGCGTTGAGGGTATGGTCGCCGGCCTGGAGAAGCTCGCCGAGCTGCCCGATTCTGTCGGCCGCGTGCTCGACCACCGCGTGCTCGCAAGCGGCGTGGACCTCACCCGCGTGAGCGTGCCGTTGGGCCTGGTCGCCATGGTGTACGAGGCGCGCCCCAACGTGACGGCCGACGCCGCGGGCATCTGCATCCGCACCGGCAACGCCTGCATTCTGCGCGGCGGCTCGCTGGCCTATCACTCGTGTGCCATGATTGCCGAACTGCTGGCCGATGCGCTCGAGGCCAAGGGCTTCCCGCGCGAGGCCGTGTCGATGATCGAGTCTACCGACCGCGAGGCCACCGGCGAGCTCATGAAGCTCCGCGGCGTCGTCGATGTGCTCATTCCGCGTGGCGGTGCGGGCCTGATCCAGCGCTGCGTGCGCGAGTCGCTCGTTCCGGTGATCGAGACGGGCACGGGTAACTGCCACATCTACGTGCATGAATCCGCCGACTTCGATAAAGCGCTCAATATTATCGTCAACGCTAAGACGCAGCGCGTGGGCGTGTGCAATGCCGCCGAGTCGCTGCTGGTCGACCGTGCCGTGGCCGATGCGTTTTTGCCCGCGGTCGTGGCCGTGCTGCATGACCACGGCGTGCTCATTCACGGCGACGAGGCCACGTGCGCCGCATGCGCCGACGCCGGGCTTGCCGAGGGCGATGACTACGTTGCCGCGACTGAGGAGGACTGGGGTCGCGAGTATCTGGCGCTCGAGATGAGCGTGAAAGTCGTGGCAAACGAGGACGACGCCATCGCACACATCAATCGCTACGGCACGATGCACTCCGAGGCCATCGTTGCCGAGGACACGGATGCTTGCGAGTGCTTCCTGGACGCGGTCGATGCCTCGGCCGTGTACGCCAACGCCAGCACGCGCTTT
>URZJ01000105.1 GCA_900552395.1 uncultured Collinsella sp.
ACATTGGCAGCGCCACAGACATGCTCGTGGTCTTGGTGCTGCGCGACGGGGCGCACCCGGTACTGCCCAACGGCGATACCGTCATCGAGGAAGGCGACCTTCTGGTGATGGCAGCCCCAACGTTCGAAGAGCGTGCCGAGGTTACGCTGCGCGAGGTCACCGTGACGCCCCACGGTCGCCTGGCCGGTCAGCGCCTGCGCGACGTGCCGCAAGGCAAGCACCCCTTTATCGTGGTGATGCTCAAACGCGACGGCCAAACGATCATCCCCGACGGCAACACCCTCATATACGCCGGCGACGAAGCCGTCATCGCCACGCTCGCGTCGTAGCGGCCAGGGGTTAGCTAATTTGCGACGAAGAAATCAAGCGCCTAGAGAACCTCATGCCTTCGCTCGCAGATTTGGATTTGCCCGAGGAGTAAAGCACCCCTCCCCCATGTAACCATCCTGTAAATCATAGCGGCGCACTCGAGTTTTACCGTGATGCGGTCGCACCCGGCGCTGCACTGTGCTAAAGTATCCCGAACGTTCAAACGACTACGAGGGGAACTAGAAGATGGCACGTGTGCACAACTTCTCAGCTGGCCCGGCCGCACTGCCTACAAGCGTGCTCGCCGAGATCGCCGACGAGATGATGGACTACCGCAGTTGCGGCATGTCCGTGCTCGAGATGAGCCATCGATCTAGCATGTACCAGCAGATCATCGACGACGCCGAGGCAACCCTGCGCCGCCTGCTGAGCATCCCCGATAACTACCGTGTTCTGTTTTTGCAGGGCGGCGCCACGCTGCAGTTTGCGGGCATCCCGATGAACCTCATGCGCCGCGGCCGCGCCGGCTACGTCGTGACCGGCAACTTCGCCAACAAGGCGTACAAGGAAGCCGCCAAGTACGGCGAGGCCGTGCTGCTCGCGAGCTCCGAGGACGCCAATTTCGCCCGCATTCCCGCCATGGCCGACATCAACGCGCGCATTGCCGCCGAGGCCGCGGGCGGCGGGCTCGACTACGTCTACATCTGCCAGAACAACACCATCTTTGGCACCATGTACCACGAGCTGCCTAACTTCGGCGACGTACCGCTGGTCGCCGATGTCTCGAGCTGCTTTTTGTCGCAGCCGCTCGACGTCGAGCGCTACGGACTCATCTACGCCGGCGCTCAGAAAAACGCCGGCGCCGCGGGCGTCACCGTGGTTATCGTGCGCGACGACCTGATCACCGACGGTCCAGCCTTTGCGCAGACGCCGCAGTACATGGACCTTAAGACCCAGGCCGCCAAGGGCTCCATGCTCAACACGCCCAACACCTTTGGTATCTACGTGTGCGGCAAGGTGTTCCGTTGGGTTGAGCAGACCGGTGGACTTGCCGCCATGGCCGAACGCAACTGGGCCAAGGCCAACCTGCTCTATAACCTGCTCGAGCACAGCGTGCTGTTCCACGGCACCGCACAGACAGACAGTCGCTCCATCGCCAACGTCACGTTCCGTACCGGCGATGCCGACCTCGACGCCGCCTTTGTCGCAGGCGCGGCCGAGCACCAGATTCAAAACGTCAAGGGCCATCGCCTGGTGGGCGGCATGCGCGCCAGCGTCTACAACGCCGTAACCATGGAAGACGTGCGGGCACTGGCCTCGTACATGAAAGACTTCGAAGCGCAGCATAGTTTGAGCCCGCGATCTAACTAGCCCGCAGCACGCGGGCCGACCAGCCATCTCAAACCACCCTGTTTAGATCAAAACCTGCTAAGGAGTTTTTCCATGCGTAAGATTAAGACCATCGACGACATCACCAAAGACGGCAAAGTCGAGTTTGGCGAGGGCTACGAGTTTGTGGGCACCGCCGAGGAGGCCGACGCCATCCTGATGCGCTCCACCGACCTGCACGGCTACGAGCTGCCCGAGGGCATCCGCGCCATCGCCCGCTGCGGTGCCGGCGTCAACAACATCCCCGTCGAGGAGTACGCCAAGAAGGGCGTCGTCGTCTTTAACTCCCCCGGTGCCAACAGCAACGCCGTCAAGGAGCTCGTCCTGGGCATGCTGGTGCTTTCGAGCCGCGGCGTCGTGCAGTCGATGAACTGGGTGCGCAACAACGCCGACGACCCCGAGATCCAAGTCGACGCCGAGAAGGCCAAGAAGGCCTTTGTGGGTCGCGAGCTCAAGGGCAAGCGCATTGGCGTCATCGGCCTGGGCAACGTGGGCTCCAAGGTCGCCAACGCCTGTGTCGATCTGGGCATGGACGTCTACGGCTACGACCCGTTCATTTCCGTCGAGCACGCGTGGGTGCTGAGCCGCGAGGTGCAGCGCGTGGGCACGCTCGAGGATCTGTGCCGCGGCTGCGACTACCTCACCGTGCACGTGCCCAGCAAGGCCGATACCATCGGCATGATCAGCACCGAGCAGATCGACCTGCTGGCGCCCGACGCCGTCCTCATCAACTACGCGCGCGAAACCATCATTGACGAGGACGCCGTCGACGCTGCCCTGCGCGAGGGCAAGCTCAGCTGGTTTAGCTGCGACTTTGCCACGCCCAAGACCGTCAAGATGCCCAACACGTTTATCACCACGCATTCGGGCGCCGGCACCGGCGAGGCCGAGGCCAACTGCGCCGACATGGCCATCAGCGAGCTCAAAGATTACCTGGAAAACGGCAACATCGCGCACAGCGTCAACTACCCCGCCTGCAGCATGGGCAAGGCGCGCGCCGCAAGCCGCATTGCTTGCCTGCATGCCAACGTGCCCAACATGATCGGCCAGATCACGGCCATTCTCGCCAAGGACAACGCCAACGTGCAGCGCATGATCAACGAGTCCGCTGGCGAGAACGCCTACACCATGTTCGACACCGATGAGCACCTGGACGGCAGCACGATCGAGGCGCTCAAGCAGATTCCGTCGATGTATCGCGTGCGCGTGATTAAATAGCGCCGGTGCCAAGCCTGCCAGACAGACCACGACGCCCATTCGCCCCCCGTTTTCACGAAACGGGGGGCGATTTTGTTGCTCCGGACGACTTTAAAATGATACCCAGAACAAGTTTTTTCAGATAATCGATAGTGAGGCTCCAGTCGCTAAGCACACCCGCTTTGATAAACAGCTTTATCAGGGACTTTAGTAGGTAAAAATCGGTCTCTATGTGCCGAATGTAAGTTGACTGTCCATTTTCCGAAACAACTTATTCTAGGTAGCATTTTTAAGGCCCGTCCAAGGCAAAATATAAGTATTATGCGACCAAAACTCTAGTCCGCGCGACCATTTTCCGCCCGCGCGGCTACATTCCCGCCCAATCGATAAAAATCTCCTCACGAAGCCGCCGTTCGAGCTCCTGCTGCCGCGGCGTCTTGTCTTTCAGCGGCACATCGAGATAGGACATGATGAGCTCCATCACCACGCGGAAGGCATCGGAATCGGCCAGCTGACCATAGGTCATCAGAACGACGGGATATCCCATGGCTTGCAAAGCCGTCGTTCGATCGGAGTCCGAGATCTTGGATTCTATGGATCCGTGTATGGCTTTACCTTGGCATTCAACCAGGCACTCTCGGCTGCCGTCCTTATTTGCCAGCAGAATATCGGCATAGCGCCTATCAAGCCCCGAAATCAGGCGGGCACTGCGCGTCAAGCGAATCTCGACGTTATTGGTAAGGCGCAGCCCTTCGCCGCCGCGCAACCTCGTAAGGCCAAACAGCATCGAAGCCTGGACCTCGAGCGGCGATGCCGCCACCCCCGTAATGCATTTCGCGGCACGCGTGAACGATTTAGCGCCGCGGAGCCCCGGGATCTTATCGACGTACTCGGTAAGCTCAGAGAGCTCGATCAAGGGAGGTCGTTTCCACAAGTCCGTTGGATTCCCCGAGACATCCTTTACGTTTTCCCAGCCCGACCGTGCGTCACTCCATCGGCTCCCATATGCCTGCTCAAGTGCCGACTTTACCTGAGGCGCAATCTTGCACACGGCAAAGGTGCCGCACATCTCATACATGCACATGATTAGACGCTCGTTTGAGACCGAGGAAGCCAGGGTCAGCAGGGTAAAGAGCGGAGACGCGACATCGAGGCCAAACTCCGTCTGCCGCACGGAATCAAACGGCCTCCCCCCGTTCCAAACATGCCTGACAATGCGATCGCCCTTGCGCCCGCAGACGCCCTGCGCCAACACGTGTAACGGGGTGCCCAGGAAATGCTTGACGAGCGGATGCTCACATAGGTGCTCCCTGCGCGGATCGTCTACAGAATCAGGCAGGTCCGGCATTATTGCCAAGACCTGTGGGGGTATCCGGTGATACCGAAAGGCAGATATGTCGCACAGCATGTCGTCCATGAAGGGTACGTACCCGCTGCGTCGCTTGTGAACCCGCTCGGACGGTAAACGCGCTGGCTCGGCCTGCGAACGGTAAATACTGCCACGCCCACGTCGCGGATCTCTCAGGAGGCTTACAATCGGTTTGGAAAGCAAACTGATTGTGAGGTTGCATATGGTTGATGAGGACTTTGCCTGGCGGCTTGCGCAGGAGCTTGTGCGGATCGACAGCTCAGACCCGGGCGCGTATGAGGACGAGATCGAGCGCTTCATTAAGAGGCTCATTGAGCAGCAGCTGGCACAACTTGATAGTTCTGCGCTCGATGCCGTGCAGATTGAGGAGCTCGAAGTGCTGCCCGGGCGCCGCAACCTTAAAGTCACCGTGCCGGGCCAAAGCGACGAGCCACGGCTGATCTATATCTGCCACATGGATACCGTCACCTTGGGCGATGGCTGGGACGCAGACATCGCACCGCTTGGGGCGGTTGTGCGCGACGATAAACTCTATGGCCGCGGTGCCTGCGATATGAAGGGTGGCCTGGCCTGCGCCATTGCCGCACTGGTCCATACGCTCGAGCGCGTGGCGGCGGATGGCGCGCTGCCACGCCGCGGCTTTTCGCTCATCTGCTCGGTCGACGAGGAAGACTTCATGCGCGGCTCAGAGGCCGCGATCGATGCCGGCTGGGTCGGCTCGCGTGAATGGGTGCTGGACACCGAACCCACCGACGGACAGATTCAGGTGGCGCACAAGGGGCGCACGTGGTTCGAGATCGAGATGGCCGGCGTCACGGCTCATGCAAGCCAGCCTTGGAAGGGCGCCGACGCCGTCGCCGCCATGGCCGAGGTCGTGTGCTCGCTTCGTCGCACGTTTGCGACGCTACCTTTACATGAGGAGCTGGGGCCATCGACCATCACGTTTGGACAGATCGAGGGTGGCTACCGTCCCTATGTCGTGCCCGACCACGCTAAGGTCTGGGTCGATATGCGCCTGACCCCGCCGACTGATACGGCCGCCGCGACGCGCATGGTAGAGCAGGCCATTGTCGCTGCCGAAGCCGCGGTCCCCGGCTGCCATGGAAGCTATACCGTGACAGGCGACCGCCCCGCCATCGAGCGCGATCCAGCCTCTCCCCTTCTAGCTGCACTCAAGCGCGCAGCAGACGATGTGACAGGCGCGGACACGACCGTCGGCTTCTTTACCGGCTACACCGATACCGCCGTCATTGCCGGCAAGACGGGCAACCGCAACTGTATGAGCTACGGCCCCGGATCGCTCGCGCTCGCGCACAAGCCCAACGAGTATGTGCCCCACGCCGATATCAATCGTTGTCAGCAGGTGCTAATCGCGCTCGCCGATAACGTGCTCTGGGACGCGAACGGCCAAGTTGGGGCATAATAAGCCGCGAACAAACCGACTCGCGCGTTAGGACCGCCCATGAAAGCACTTCCGTTTCCCTGCATCCGCCCGGCTCAGGACCGTGTGCTCGAGGCGCTGCCTGCGATGGGCGGTATCCTGAGCGGCAACGACGCCCTGCGCGGCGCCATTGCTGACGGCCTAATGCTCAAGGATCCAGGCGCGGCGTATTACGTGTACGAATGCTCGGGTGAGCCGGGTCGCGTGACGGGCGTCGTGGCGATTTGCCCGACGAGGGTACTTGCGGGCGGCAAGGGCGATGCCAGCGCTGACGTGGCCGCCGCTGCGCACGCGATCGCCGAACTCAAAGTTCAGCCCCGCCCCGTCTCGCTCGCCTACGAAGCCTCGCCCGTCATGGATATCATCCTGGGCGCCGCCAAAGAGGGCGCATCGCTCTACGCCGTCACCGACCCCGCGGGCATTACGCACCGCGCGTGGGAGGTCAAGCGCGAGGACGCCGTCGGGGCCATCCGCGCTATGCTCGACCAAGCACCGGAGCCGGCACTGGCCGACGACCCCGCCTCCGCCGCCGCTCTGACCGGGGCGTCGCAGCTGCTGGCCGATGAGGCCCGTGCCGCCGGAACGTACACCGGCAAGGAGCCGTTCAACTTTACCGTTGCCGTGCTCTTCCCCGCCGCGCAGGTCAGCGGCGCCGCGCCGCAGGTTCCGACGGGTCTGCTCACTCACCAGATTGCACGATACTAGCAGGGCTTAAACGCTTAGCGCAAAGACTCGGCAGTCCAACAAACGAAGG
>URZJ01000106.1 GCA_900552395.1 uncultured Collinsella sp.
TTGGCTCCGACCAGCTTTAGGAGCTGCTCGATCTCCTCGGCGCTCTTAATGTACACGGCATAGGACCCGCGCCGCGCGTTGACGCGCGCATGGACCCCAATCTGCTCCAGCAGATCGCAGAGCCCCTTGGCATATTGCTCGCCCTGCACCGCGATCTCCAAATGAAAGTCGCCGCGGGGATCGGCCACGAAACCGCCGGCGATGAGCGCGCCGCGGATGTAGGCAAGCCTGCAGCAGGGGCGGGCAACGATGTGCCGGGGAACACCGGCGACGAGCCCTCCCCTGCGGTCGAGAATGCCCAGCAGCACCAGAGCCTTGTCCAGGTCGGGTTGATCGGGCAGGGTAATGAGATAGTTACGGACCTTATGCAAGACCGATTTACGAACGGTGAATTCCGTTTTGAGCTTAAGGATGCGATGCGTCAGCGTGATCATCGTGCGCGCGACGGCGCCCGTCTCGGTCGCGACCGTCAAACGATACCGCCCGGAGCCGGCCAGCGAAAGTGTACCGCTCACACGCGTCAGGGCGGCAAGCGTCGACAAATCGCAGTATTCACATTCGGGTTCGCAGCGCGCGAGCTCGTCACGCACCTCGGCGGTAAACGACATGCAGGCCTATGCTTTCGTGTTGGCGCGTGACAAGTCGCGATGGGAAATGCTCACGTGATACTGGGCACCTTCCAAATAACGTGCCGTGGCCTCGGCGATGGCAACGCTGCGGTGTTGACCGCCCGTGCAACCGATGGCAATAGAAAGCTGCGGCTTGCCCTCCGCGATATAGCCGGGCATGACCGTATCGAGCAGCTGCGTCCAGACCTTCCAGAACTCCTGGGTCTTGGGATGGTCCAGAACAAAGTCGGAGACTTTCTTATCGAGACCGGTCATGGTGCGCATCTCGGGATCGTAGAACGGATTGGGCAGAAAGCGAACGTCGATCATAATGTCCGCCTCGACGGGCATACCGTGCTTAAAGCCAAACGAGAACACGTGAACGTCCATGAGCTGCTGGTCGGACAGCTCGGAGAACGCCATGCGCAATTTGTTGCGCAGCGCAGAGGTGCGCAGACGGCTCGTGTCGATAATCATATCGGCTCGATCGCGCACGCCCTTCAGCTGAAGGCGCTCGCGCTGAATCGCATCGGCCGTAGTCTCCCCCGGCTTGGCAATGGGATGACGGCGGCGATTTTCGCTATAACGACGGATCAGTACCTCGTCAGAGGCCTCGAGAAAAACGATGTCGCAGCTCATCTCGCGCTCCTCGAGTGCGGCAACGGCATCGAGCAACTCATCGAACAAGCCTTGGCTGCGCAGGTCGCAGGTGACGGCAAGGTGCCTACCCACACCCGTATTGATGCCAACGAGCTCAGCAAGCTGGGCAATCAGACGCGGGGGCAGGTTATCGATACAAAAATAGCCCATGTCCTCGAACACATGCATGGCCTGCGTTCGGCCCGATCCGGACATTCCGGTGATGATGACGATATCGGGGATGCGCTCCGAGCGCTCCGCCGCATCCATGGCATCTCCCTTTTGCATGTGCTGCCTCCTAAAAACAAGCGCGGGACCCAGCAACCCGGATCCCGCGCGGTCAATTGCCTTTAATGAGTATACCGCCCTGAGCGGATACAAGGTCCGTCTTACGCCTCAAGCGCGGCTTTGAACCAACTCGTAATACTCGTGGGGTGCGTGATGGCAGTGCCCACGACAACTGCCCAGGCGCCCGCATCAATTGCGGCGCGGGCCTCCTCGGGCGTATGCACGCGGCCCTCGCAGATGATGGGAAGGCCGGGAAACTCCTCGGTCGCCTGGCGCAGGAGCGGCAGATCGGGACCGTCGGCCATGGTGCAGTCGATGGCGGCGACGCCGTGAGAAAGCGTGGTGGATACCAGGTCAAAGCCCATATCAACCGCACGGCGAATGTCCTCGATGGTGGCACAGTCGGCCATCAGGAGCACGCCCTCCTCGTGCAGCGGACGGAAGGTGTCCTCGACGGTCTTGCCATCGGGACGCGGGCGATCAGTGGCGTCAATTGCCACGATGTCGGCACCGGCGGCAACGCAGGCGCGAGCATGACGCAGCGTCGGCGTGATGTAGACGCCCTCGTGTCCATCCTTCCACAAGCCGATGACGGGAACCTCGCAGCGGCCCTTAATGGCGGCGATGTCGGCAAGACCCTGGCAGCGAATAGCGGCGGCGCCGCCAAGCTCGCAGGCGCGAGACATCTGAGCCATGGTTTCGGGCGTACGAAGCGGCTCGCCCATATAGGCCTGAACGCTCACGACGAGCTTGCCCTTCAGGGATTGAATCAAAGGATCAACGGTCATGTTCGACTCAACCTTTCTCAAAATAGCCTTCTGAGACACCGCACCTTGACGTTCAAACCGTCGCTCGCGTACCGAAGTACGCTTCGCTCCTCTTTCACGTCAATCTGCGGCACCTCAGAAGGCGCACTTGGTAGTTATGTTTACTTCAACGACGCAAGAAGATGCTCAGCGGCACCGATGAGCGGCGCGTCACCCTCCAGAGACCCGATGAGGATCGGCGTGTCCTGAAGCGGGTCGAGCGCCTGGCTGGCATAGCCCTCGTGCACCGAGTCCTTCCACGTCTGCGAGCGCCAATCGGGACCCTGGTGAATCACACCTCCCGAAAGCACGATGACCTCGGGATCCAAGATGTTGGCAAGCGAGCCCAAGCTGGCGCCCAGCGCAAAGCCGGCGTCATGGATGACCTCGGTCGCCTTTGCGTCGCCAGCACGGCACAGGTCGTTCACGTCGCGACCGACCGAAGGACGGCTGGGGTCGACGCGGCCAAAGCGCTCATCGTACATACGACCAATGGAAGTGCCCGAAGCGACAGACTCAAGATGGCCGGAACGCCCGCAGGCGCAGGGAATGCCGGCGGCAGCCGAGCACTCGATGTGGCCCATATGGCCAGCAGCACCATGGAAGCCCTGCATTACGCGGCCGTTCTCGACATATGCGCCGCCGATGCCCGTGCCGATGCCCAGACACAAGACGGAGAACTTGCCCTTACCGACGCCCCAGTGGGCCTCGCCCAGAGCATGAGCCTGCACGTCGCCCACAACGGCAACGGGAAGACCAAGGTCCTCGCGCAGACGCGGCCCCAACTGAACACCGGACCAGCCGGGCATAATCTCATTGGCATACGCGATGGCGCCCGTCTTGGGATCGACGACGCCGGCGGCACCGATACCGACACCGAGGACCTCGACATCGGGATTCGCCTCAAGAGCGGCCTTGATGGACGCCTCGATACGCTGGAAGACAGCCTCGCCGCCCTCCTGGGCCTCGGTAGGAACCTCGGCCTCAAATACGGGATGGGGCACGCTGCCGTCAGCCGGATACTCCATAATGGCAGTCGCAATCTTGGTGCCGCCGATATCGACGGAGCAAACGTACTTGTTCTCCATGTCGCTCTCCTTAGGAGATAAAAACAACTACAGGAAATGCGCCGTCAGGCTAGCCGTCACAGCGCAGTAAAGGTTATCCAGGTGCCCGAGATCGCCGAGAAACCGTGTGGCCATTGACCTAATGGGTCATGGCCACACGGTTGAACGGCGAGGTCGGGTGCCTGGGAAAGCTTTACAGGAGACCGTTGTCCTGGAGGACCTTCTTAATCGCCTCGACGTTCTCGCCGGTCATGGCCTTCACCGGGCGCGGCATGGTCGGGCTGTCGAAGATGCCCATGAGATTCATAGCGGTCTTGAAGGCACCAACGCCGCCGGCATAGCCCTGAACGCCCGAGGTGACATCCCAGATGTGGGAGATCTCGTTGAGGCGATCCTGCTCGGCCTTGACGGTAGCCCAGTCGCCGGCCTGAGCGGCCTTCCACTGACGCACGTAGCCCTCGGGCTCAACGTTGGCGAGACCCGGGACGGAACCGTCGGCGCCACCGAGGTAGGCGCCGTCGACAACAACCTCGTGACCGGTGAGGATGCTCATCGGGTGGCCGTTCTTCTCGTTCTCCTGAACGAGATAGCGGAACGAGATGTCATCGCCCGAGGAATCCTTGACGCCGGCCAGGACGCCCTCGGCGCCGAGCTTGGCAAGGAGCTTCCAGGGGAGCTTGGTGTGGACGCACACGGGGATGTCGTAGGCAAAGATGGGCAGGTCGAGTTCCTCGTGCAGGATGCGGAAGTGCTCCTCGACCTCGGTCATGCCCTGCAGGGCATAGAACGGACAGGTGGCGACAAGCGCGTCGGCGCCCAGCTCCTGGGCGACCTTGCCGTGCTCGATCATGCGCTCGGTCTCGGTGTCGATGATGCCGACCAGAACAGGCACGCGGTGATCGACGATGCGCACGGCCTCGGCGATGATCTGACGACGACGCTCGTCGGTGGAGAAGACGACCTCGCCCGAGGAGCCCAGGAAGAACAGGCCATCGACGCCGGCATCGATCATGCGGTTGATGCTGCGCTCAAAGGAAGCAACGTCGAGCTGGTGGTCTTCGGTATCGGGAACAACAACGGGAGGGATAACGCCGGTGAATTTCTGAGTTGCCACAAGAATCTCCTTAGTTGTCTGGCGGGCGACCCTATGCCACCCACTCTTGTTGGCAGTGTCCAGGCCGTCTAGGCCAAAGAACACGGGTAGAACGTTTGGTTAAAAAAGTCGACGACTTCGTTTTCGAACGCATTGATGCGCTCGTGAGCGTATTTTGCATAGATGATATGCCTCCGGTCACACTCAAGACCGTTGAACACGGCAAACTGGCCCTTGGGGTCGCTCACGGTATCCATAAGCGATGTGCCCATGAGCACCGATTCGCGCACCCGAGACGACAGCGCCTCGAGGCCGCCAGGAAGCGGATTGGCAACCGCCGTGCAGACGAGGCCCCGCTCGTCCAGAGCAGAAACCGCCAGCGCGACTCCGCCGCCAAGACCCTCGCCCCATGCAAAGATGCGGTCGGGGTCCATGCCATCAAGATTGCGCGCAACCTTCGCCATCGCGCAACCCCAACGGACGCGCTCGACAAAAGCGGTCGAATCAATCCCCCGCTGCAGGTCGTCCGCACCAGCGACATCGTCATCCAGCGCGAGGACGGCATACCCCATGGCGGCAAATCTCGTCATGTGATGCCAGCCGCGCACAGGCCGATCGATGTCGTGGAACATCAGGCACAGCGGCACGCGCTTAGATACTCGGGCACGACCAACAGGCTCAATCAAGCGAGCGTGGACCGCATCGTCACCGAGCTCAAAGGAAACCTCCGAGTAACGAGCGCAGGGGTTAACAAAGTCAATCGCCGTAATGGCCAGGCCTTGAATCTCAAGATTCGAAGCGCATGTCTCTAAATCAGAAACATCTGCTTGGACATCACCGCGCCAGTCCCGATATTCTGCGAGCCTTGACGAAACCGTCCCAGAAATCCCCGCAAGCTCGGGGACAATCAGCTCATCGATATTGCTCTCGCACTTAGACATGAGCCTCCCCTCCCTTGCAGAAAAACGGAATGATCAGATCGTCAAAATCCTGAATCTCCTCGTGGCCAAAGCCTTCAAAGAACTCATGACGCTTTTCACAGGTCAGGTTGTTGTAGACTGCAAACTGCGTCGCCGGAGGACAGACGATATCGGCTGTGCCCGTGCCAAACAGCACGGGGCATTTGACCATGGGGGCAAAGTTCTTGGAATCGAAGTACGCCAGCTTGGCATAGGCTTCGTCGATACGAGTCGAGTCCTCGTCAAACCAGCGAGACCAATAGCGCAGGCCCTCGTAGGCAATGTCGTCGGCATCCAGATCCCAAACAAGGCGGAAATCCGACAGGAAGGGATAGAGGATGGCGGCACGATTGATAAGCTCGCTATTAAGCGCGCAGGTCGCAATGCCCAAACCGCCGCCCTGTGATGCGCCGTTCACAAATACGCGGGAAAAATCGATGCCCTCGAGCTCGCGAACAATACGGCACAGAATGCGGATATCCTGGTGCGAGCGGACATAGTAGAGGTTGGCCGGGTCGCCATCGATACCGGCGACGATATGGCCCGCGACCGTTGTGCCTTCAAATCCACCAATATCCTCGGAGGGGCCACCCTGGCCGGGGCAGTCGAGGGCAATGAGCGCCATGCCCATGCCCGCAAACGACGCCTGCTCGAACCAGCTGCGGCTTGCACCCGGATAGCCGTGGAACTGTAACACCAGCGGCACGGGCTCGTCCGAGACGGGTTTAAGGTACTTGGCATGCAGGCGAGCGCCACACATGCCGGTATACCAGAGGTCGAAAAACTGGCAGGTCACGGCATCTGTGACCGATGACGTCTCGATCGCATAGTCAAGCCCGACCGCGTCGGCCTCGGCCATGCGATCCTTCCAAAAGAGATCGAAATCTGATGGACGGGGCATGGCGCCTCGATATTCACCAAATTGATGTTGTAGCTCCTGAGCACTTGGCATGGCTCGTGAACCCAACCTTTCGAAATCGCAACGGAGG
>URZJ01000107.1 GCA_900552395.1 uncultured Collinsella sp.
GGATCAACTCCTGCGGCCCCGTCTGGTGTGCGCGGATGTGTCCGCCAATCCGCGGCTGTCGTGGTCTACCGCTACGCGATGGTTGCGCTGTAGGAGGCGACGTCCTCGTAGGAATCGGTCAGGTAGGCGTCGATGCCGATGGTCGTGTTGACCAGGCTGTCGAAGCTGTCAAGCGTGCCCTTCGAGAAGGTGAACTCTTCGGTGGCGTTGGTGTCGGGCATCAGGTGGGCCGAGAACCAGGCTTCCTTCATGGTGCCGTTGACGTTTGTCTTGCCGGTGGGAGCGTAGAAGGTCAGGTCCTTGTCGCTCTTGTTGGTGATGTTGACGACAAAGCCGATGTCGTCCCACTCGTCCTTGAACTTCTCGGTGATGGTGATGGTGCACAGATCGTCATCGGCGACGGTGACGGCGGGGGAGATTTCGACGCTCTGGACATCGCCGTCTTCGACGGCCTCCTCGACTTCCTCTTCCTTCTCGGCGGCCTCGCGATCCTTCTTCACGGTACCGGATAGGTCCTTATCGGACTTGCTAAAGATGAGCTTGTCCTCGCCGTCCTCAAGGACAAGCTTGCCGTCCTCGAGCTTCACGTCGGTCGTCTCCTTGTCGACGGTGATACTCGCGGTGGTAGCGTCCTTGGCCTCCCACTTTAGGTCGGAAACTTCGGAGAACAAATCGAGGCTGCCCGTGCCGTCTTCGTCCAGGACCAAGATGCAGCTGATGCCCCATTCCTCGAACATATCCATATACTCATCGGTCAGCTCTTCGCCCTCCGTGGTTCCACCCGAGAGCTTCCAGCTGCCGACAAAGTTGGCCTTGGGGTCTTTGCCGCCGCTGCAGCCCGTGAGGGCAAAGGCGAGCGCCAGGACGCATGTCAAAAATGCGAGTACGGACTTTTTGAACGTTGTCTTCATGGTGTCCTCCTTCTTGTATAAAAACCCATAGAAGCAAATGCGGGGGTGGCGGATCCCCCGCCAATTACCAGATAGAGGGGCTAGGGCCTGGGCGTTCCGCAGTTGCTGCAGAACTTGCCGCCGTTTTCGCTGCCGCAGTTGGGGCAGAACCACTTGGCCGGTGCCGGGGCGGGTGCGGGACTGCCACACTCGGAGCAGAACTTGCCGGTGTTGGTGGCGCCGCAGCGGCAGGTCCATGTGCCGGCCGCGGGGGCAGCGGCAGGAGCCGGTGCGGGAGCGGGTGCCGGAGCCGGCTGCGGGGCGGCCTGCTGCTGTGCCTGGCCGGCGGCGAACAGCTGGCTGGCGTTCATGCCGCCCATGCCACCTGCCATGCCCATGCCCATAAAGCCTGCCATCGCGCCGTTGGGATTGGCGGCTGCCGCGCGCATTGCGTCGCTCTGGGCGCTGGCAATGTTGGCTGCCGCCATAGTGGGATCGCGCATGACGGCGGCTTTCTGCAGGTCCTTGATCATCTGCTCGTCTTCTTGCGAGGCTGCGATGGAGTTGACGCCAAAGCTCACGATCTCGACACCACGCAGGTCGCGCCAGTCGGCAGAGAGGACCTCGTTGAGCGCGCGGGCGAGCTCGGTGGTGTGACCGGGGATGGCGCTGTAGCGAATGCCCATCTCCGAGATCTTGGCAAAGGCGGGCTGCAGGGCGGTGAGCAGCTCGGACTTAAGCTGGCTGTCGATCTTGTCGCGCGTGTAGCTATCGGTCACGTTGCCGCACACGTTGGTGTAGAACAGCAGCGGGTTGGTGATGCGGTACGAGTACTCGCCGTTGCAGCGCACGGAGATGTCAACGTCCAGGCCAATGTTGTTATCGACCACGCGGAAGGGCACGGGCGAGGCGGTGCCGTACTTGTTGCCGATGATCTCCTTGGTGTTGATGAAGTAGACGCGCTGGTCCTTGCCCGCGTCGCCGCCAAAGGTAAAGCGGCTGCCGATATTGGCGAAGGTCTCCTTGATGGAATCGCCCAGGTTGCCGCTAAAGACGCTCGGCTCGCTGCCGGTATCGAAGACGAACTCACCGGGCTCCAGTGCGACTTCGATGATCTTGCCGTTTTGCACCACGAGCATGCCCTGGCCGTCGTTGACGGCGATGACCGAGCCGTTGGAGATGACGTTGTCCTCGCCGCGCGTGTTGGAGCTGCGGCCACCGGTGCGTTTGCTGCCCTTGCAGGCCAAGACGTCAGCAGGCATCGATTCGCAATAGATAAATTCCTTCCACTGGTCGGCCATGACGCCGCCGGCAGCACCCAATCCAGCTTTCAAGAGTCCCATGGTGATCTTCCTTTCTCGTCAAAGGCCGGGTGGTATTGGTCGGATTGCTTAGTCGTCCTTGTCGTCTTTCATGACAACGGTGGTCTCGGTGTGGTTGAAGGTGTCGTGCTTCTCGGTCAGGTCGAGCTCGCCGCAGTACTCGTCGGCGTGGGTGGCCTCGTTGGCCGTCTTGAGCTGGCCTACCAGTAGCACGTCTCCGATAATCACGATGATCAGCGGCGCGACGATGTTGATGAGGATGCCCTCGATATCAAAGGCGAGGTAATCCGGATCGAAGGCGTTCTCACCCATAAAGAGAATCTGGGAGAGGATAAATCCGATCACAAAGAACAGCACCGAGGCAATAGCGAGCTTGGGCTTGGAGCAGGGGAGCTCGCCGACCAAGCGGCCGGTCTGGCCGTTCATGGCAAACAGGTAGCTCTTGCCGTTCCACGAGGTGGAGAGCATCCAGACGGGGAACAGGGCGTAGTCGCTGTCTTCCCAGGTGTAGTCGAGCTGCTTGCTTTCGACCGTGGCATCGTCGTATTCGTCGACGACAGTCTCGCGCAGGGCCGAGATCGTGCTTTCTTCCATACGGCGCTCGGCGCGCGCCTTGCAGGTCTCGCAGTCCTCGTCGTAACGGTTGGCGATGTAGCCGGGCATATATGCGACCGAGAACGGACGCAGCGCGTCGTAGTCAAACGGCTCGATGGCGTCCATGTGGCCGTCGGGCATCTTGGACGATCCGTCGACGGGCACGCGCTTAAACGAGATATTGCCCTTGCGATAGGCATCGTAGTGGTCGGTGGTCGTGACGGTGCGGTCGGATTCCTCGGTCACGGTCTCGTTGGTCGCGTCAAAGTACACTTCGCCGTCCACGCGGGCGCCGTAGAGCCAAAACGGCACGTAGACACCTTGGACCTCGTCGATGTGGTTGCCGGTGACAAAGCTCTTGGGCAGCAAGATCTTGCCCTTGTAGTGTTCCTTGAGTGCGGCCGTGACGTCGTCGCGCCCGAGCTTAAACGGAATCACCAGGTCGGGCGAGAAGTCGCCAGAGAGCTGGCCGGGCGCCACGGCGGAGTTGCCGCAGTACGGGCAGGTGGTGACGGCGACGGTGCCGTCGGACACGAGCTCGGCGCCGCACGACGAGCAGATGTAGCCGGCGTTTTGGGCGAGCTCCTGCACGGCATCGTCGGCAGCAGGTTTGGGAGCTGCGGCTGCGGCATCGGCTTTGGCATCTGCCTTGTCCTGGCGCTCGCGATAGAGGGCCTCGACTTCTTCGACTTCAAAGCGTGAGTCACAGTAGTCGCAGACAAGCTTTTGCTCGGCGCTGGCAAAATGCAGGGGACCACCGCAGGCAGGGCACTGATAGTTGACGCTCTCGAAGGCCATGATCGGTCCTTTCCGTGCCGGAGGCTATGCGCCGATGGCGCCGCCGCAGTATTCGCAGCGCCCACTGGCATCGGGAATGGTGGTGGCTCCGCAGAAGGGGCAGGTCACCGCGGTCTTGGGGGCCTTGGCGGCCACGACGCTGTCGCGCGTCTCCTGGCGCAGCTGCACCAGCGCGTCGCGGACCTCGGTTGCCTGGCGCTTGGCCTCGCGGTATTCGATGGAGCCGCGCTGATCGATGGTGGAGTCGTTCACGCGCAGGTTGATCTCGGTAAAGTACGGCGTGTTGACGTGAATGGTCAGATTAAAGTCGTAATCCAGGTCGTAGCGCGGCGGATTGTAGCTCTCGCGCTCGCCGTCCTTGGTCTCGCGATAGATTTCGGTGCGATGCTCGTCGATATCCATATCGCAGCCGAGTACCTGCGAGAACTCGATGATGTCGGGATTGGCGTCGCGCCAGCGGCTCTGCGAGGTGATGATCAGCAGGCCCGCGTCCTCATCGAGCATGATGTTGGTGCGCCCGGCAGAAAGCGTGCGCGTGGGGTTGAACGACGCCAAGCGCTCGGCATTGGCCTCGCGGTAGGCGATCTGCTCGCGGATATCGTCCGCGGTGCTGGAGCGATAGCCGTGAAAGTAGGGGGAGAGCTTGCCGGCGCACTCTTTGCACAGGTAGCCTTCATTGATTTTTGTCTTACCTAGAAGTCCCAGCTCGGTACCGCAAATCGCGCACTCTTTCTTCTCGAACATCTTGTCAAAGAAGCCCATGGCTGCCTCCCATCAACTGGTAGCGTGTGTCACTTTTGATGATGGGGGAGTGCGCAGCCTTTCACGATACCCAGACGGCTCAACGAGTCTCCACAACTGGGACACATGGCCCATTTTTCCTACTCATTGGGGACGTACTTAAATGAGTGAAACTACTCATTTAAGTACGTCCCCAATGAGTGCTCGCAGAACGAGAGTGGATAATCTCCCATTTTTGGCCTGCTTGTGGGCTCAAAGTGGGAGATTGTCCACTCTCGTTGTTTGGGTGTCCAAAAATCCCCGCTCGTTTGACGCCTGGGGATACTCTTTGCCGAATGCGGCGGCTGCCGAATGTGGGCGCCGCCCTTGCTATGCCACGGTTACGGCGATTTGGGCGTAGCGGGTGCAGGGGCGCTCGGCGCGCGTCTGGACGGTGAGGGTGAGCACAAGGCGGTCGCCGGGTCGCGCGTCGGCGGGCACGATGAAAGCGGTGTCTACCGTGCATTCTTGCCACATCGACAGATCCTGGACGCCTGCATAGCTCGATGGGTCTACGGCCACATCCCAATGTGCATCGAAGCCCTTGCCGTCGGGGTCGACGATGGTCGCTGTAAGGTCGACGCGCTCGCCGGCTGTGGCGCTGCGGTCGGCCGTGACCTCGACAACATGCGCCGGATGCGAGCAGATGGTCGGATCATGGGCACACCATTGCGTGCGGGCGGCAAAGTCTTCCTGATAGGCACGCAGGTAGGGATTGAGATTGTCGTCTGCGGGCGTGCTGATGGAGGCAAAATCGGCGGGCGCCTTCGCATCGGGGTGTCCATCAAGAAACATGCGGCCCAGCAGCGTATCGAAGTCGCGGTCGTCAATACCGCGCAGGCCAAACGGCAGCAGCGGAATATAGGTCATGCTGTCGCCTTCGGCCATAAAGTCGCCGCGCTCAAACTGCACCGCGGGCCTGCCTTCTAGGCCCCAATCCAGACGGGCATGCTTGCCAAACTGAAAGCGCTCGGGCTCGTTTTCGTAGACCTTACCATCGCCATAGAGCATATAGCGTGCCATGAGGGGTCCGTTGCCCTGCGTGAGATTCCGCTCAGGCCAAGGAGCCTTAAACAGCGGCAGCGTATCGGGCTGAGCTGTTTTGGCGTCGAAATAGTTGCCATACATATAGGGCGTACGCCAAAAGATGAGCTCGGGAAAGAGCTCGCGTCCATGGTCGAGCCACGAGTTGTCCTGCCCCACGCCATCGGCAACGCCCATCACGCGCACCTTCTGATAGACCCGCTGCCGTACGGCGGGCCACTCGGGCGTGGCGCGATAGCGCTCGGCAATACTCATGAGGGCGCGGACGATAGTGTTCATACCGCCCCAGGAAAGGAGCCACAGCGTGCGGGGGTCGTCATCCATGATGGCGTTGGCGATGACGCGCGAACCGGGCGTTTCCTCGCGCACGTCGCCCTCAAAGGCGGCGTTGCCCATATAGGTGCGCTCGATCATCTGCGCGGGCGTGGGGAAGGACGGCTCGCCGGCGGCAGCGGCGTTAGCGTTGAGCTGCGGCCAGGCCTGGGCATACTCGTTGCTCCACAGGCTTTCGATCCAACCCTCGGGGAATGGGCGGTACTCCATGAGCGAGCCAGCTTCGGGGTCGGGCTCGTGCGGAACGACGTCCCAGGTATAGGAGCGCACGCCTTTGGTCCGCCAATGCGGATTCACCTCGCCCAGCGTATGGACACCATCGCCAAGAAAGTGATATTGCGAAGCCGTGTACACCACAGCCTGCACATCGAGCACATTGAGATACAGAGCCAAATGAACCAGAGAGTTCATATCATCGACTTCCATATCGGTGGTGACAATCACCCGAGTCAAATTCTGAGACATAGGAACAACTCCAACCAAGATTTTTTTCAGCCAGTTACGCGCAAGACAAGACGGGACCCACGCCCCCATCGCCATCGACCCAGCGGCCCGCCGGGAGCGCCCGGCCAGCGTTTCGAACAACGTTAACTCAGGGTGCCCCGCCCTTTAGTTTTGTGAACATTCCGCAGCGCGGACCCGTTTATCCGTTGCTCCGAAGGCGC
>URZJ01000108.1 GCA_900552395.1 uncultured Collinsella sp.
AAATTAAATTTTTTTCCCTGCCATATTTTGATCAGAAAAAAGCAAGATTTAGTCAAAATGCCCCGCAGGGGGCCGGTTGGCGGAAAACTGTCGTCGATTGGTCAAATATTGGTGCCCCGGAACGGCTGATGTATTTATATTTATATGCCAATCGAAATCGTGCATTATTTTATGCTATTCTTCAAACGCCCGGCTTTCGGTCGGATCTACGCCTTCGAGGTGGACGGCTACGGGAACCGCACCGGCCTGCTCAACAGCATTACGGTCGAGTAGGGACCGGTATGATTCCGATGAAAAAGCGGGGCCGCTTAACATGCGGCCCCGCTTTTTCACAGGTTGTGCGACAGCGGTGCCGGAACCGCTTCGCTCAAATCGTAGCCGCCCCAGCGGCAGGCGATCTCGTCGAGCGTGGCGAACAGCTCGGCGGTGTCGAGCGACGTCACGAGTTTCAGCCGTGTGGACTTGAAGTCGGGCAGCCCCTTGAAATAGTTGGTCATGTGACGCCGCATTTCGAGGATTCCGACATGGTCACCTTTGATTTCGAGCGATTTTTGTAAATGTTCCTTCGCGATGGCCACGCGTTCCGCGACCGACGGCTGCGGCAGCGTTTCGCCCGTCGAGAGGTAGTGCTTCACTTCGCGGAATATCCACGGCCGGCCGTAGGTCGCCCGGCCGATCATCACGCCGTCCACGCCGTAGCGGTCGAACATCTCGCGGGCTTTCGGACCTGAATCGACGTCGCCGTTGCCGATGATCGGAATGCGTATCTGCGGGTTGTTCTTCACCTTGCCGATCAGCGTCCAGTCGGCCTCGCCGCGGTACATCTGCCCCCCCCCCCCCCCCCGCAATAGCTCATCGATGGCGGGATTCTCTATACTGGGTCACATATGACGGTATCGCGCCAAAGGAGAACGCCGTGACCACGTCGCAGATATCCCTGCTCGCGCTCATCTTGGTTGGGGGCATCGGCATCCTGCTTATCGGAGTGAGCGCGCTCATGAAAGCCGCCGCTCGCAAGAAAGCCAAGGCCTGTACCGCCGTGACCATGGGAACGGTCATCGACCATCGCTTTATGGGCGAAGGCAGGATGTATCCCGTTTTGGAATACGCCGTCGACGGCACGCAATACCGCGCGAAAAAACAATTCCGTGGCATAATGACCAAAAGCTTGTCGGGACTCCCCATCCGCACGCAAGCCACCGCCTACGAAGACGCCAAGGGCTGGCTGCACGTGCAGACAGGCCCCATCGCCCGCCTAGGCACCCTCGCGGAGCAGCTTTGGCCCCTCGGTAGCCAAATGACCGCGTACTACAACCCCAGCAACCCAGACAAAAGCTATGTCGAACGCCCCATCGTGGGCAACTTTGCCACACTGATGTTTAACATCGCAGGCTTCTTGCTCATCGCGATGAGCATCTTGCTCTATGTTCTTATCCAGCGCTAGCTCAAACTGATGCGCCCCGCGCCCCATGCGCCGCAACGACCGTTACGACACCAAGGACCAGCCATGGCAACAATTTCCGAACAAGAACGCAAGCGTATCCAGCGATACTGCATCTATCCCAAGATTGCCGGTGCAGCGCTTGCCATGGCGTTCGTGCTGCCTTTTTTGATCATTCCCTTCGAAATGATCGACGATATCGTCTTCCATCACGAAGGCTTCCAAGAGACGGGCATGATGACCGCCTTGGCGCTCACTGCCATCGAGCTCGTCATATTCTGCTACTGCGCGCTCGCGCCGCGCTTTGGCATGCGCGGCAAGCAGTGGAAGGAAATGCAGCACCGACTCGTCGTCGAGCAGACCGAGAAAGACCGCTCGGCACAAATCGCAGGCGTTATCGGTACGCAGGCTGCCGCGCGCCTGCTTAAGAACAGCGATAACGCGACCGTGCGCAACCTGGGCGGCGCGGCAGAAGTCGCCGCTGCCGTAGGCGCCGTCGCCACCGCAGCGGACGTACTTACCGAAAGCTATGCCAACGCAAAGGCCATGGCGGAGGCCTATAGCGTGCCTATCCCCCGTGCAAAAAAGTGGATCATCGCACTTGTGGCGCTGCCCCTCGCAATCGTGTGCGGTGCTTATATCCCGCAGCTGGCACAGGGAAACATCGAGATGCAGGAGAATGCCGCGGCCGCGGCCGAGCAGATCGCCATCGCCCGCAAGACGCTAGAGCCCGCATGCGAGTACGTGTCCGCCGATGACCCCTACGAGCGATATCAAGATTACGGCTATCATGTCCGCGGCTATCTGCACGAAGGCGACTCCGACGCCCAGAAGACCTATACGTATCTGGACTTTGACAACAAGGGAACGCTCAAGGAAGTGAGTTACATAGCAGAGATCGACCCCGACGCGAGCCTTGAGGACAACCTCGCCCGCATCGAGCTCGACTTGGACGAACTTTCCTCTGTCGTCCAAACCGTAGACGTCAAGACCATGAGTCCCGAGCTCCTAGCACCGCAAAAGCTCCCCGAAGAGTTTAGGCAGGCTTTTTTGAACGGTTCGCTCTACGAGAGAATCTCCATCAGGACGAGTGACAACCCCATCAAAACGTACTATTCGTTTGACACGGAGCCCGAGGACGAGTTTGACGAGTACACCCATCCAAGCATCCGTATCACGTTGGTGGGCAAAACGAGCTAGGCGCCCAATGTGACAAAGGGACTGTCCCTTTGTCACATTCCATGAAAAAGGGCACCGGCGTTAGCCGATGCCCTAAAGCTGCTGCAGATTAACTCCTACAGCGTATGACTAAGACGAATCGAACTATTCGTCCCAAGAGAGGCTCTTACCAGTCTTCTTTGCCAGCAGCAAGAACAGACCGATGATGACGTTGCATGCAATACAGAAGATGAAAACGCCCTGGAAGGAGCCGACAAGCTCGTATACCTTCATCATGACGGGCATGCCAAAGGCGCCGACGATATAGCCCACGGAGCAGATGAGCGCGAAGATGCGACCAAAGTCACGGGAGCCAAAGACGTCCATCACCAAAACGGTCAGAGCGGTGCCGGCGATGACGTACATGACGTCGTTAACACCGGCAGCAAGAATGCTGAGCGTCGAGTTGCCGCTGCTCATCATGAGCATGACAAAGGAGAGAATCGAGACGGCGAGCCAGCTCAGAATGGCCTTGGTGCTGCCAAACTTATCGCAAGTGGTACCGACGATCGGATTGAGGAACAGGTCGAACAGCGATGCGGCGGAAACCATGAAACCACCCACCATGGGGCAAAAGCCGACCTCGGCGGCATAGGTGGGGAACAGCTGGTTCATGCAGCAAGTAAGCTGAACGAGGCAGAGGAAGCCGATGCAGAAGAAGAATGCAGGCGACTTAATAGCGCGTGCATAGCTGACGCCACGTGCACCATCCTCGGTCGTCTCCTCGGTCTCGGCGACCGTCTCGCCTTCGACATAGCCATATGGCAGCATGCCCTTGTCCTGGGGCTTATAGCGGATAATCAGGATGGAAGCGGGGAGAATGAGCACGGCGGAGACGCCAGCGAGCACCAGATAACCAGTCCTCCAGCCAGCAGCCTCAATGACAGAGGTGATGACGGGGCTCATGATGAGCATGTAAATCGAGTTCACTGCCCAAGCGAGACCAATTGCCAGGCCGCCAGATTTTTTGAACCATTGGTCAATAACATCGGACATGGCAACACCGGTAGTGAAGGCGAAGCAAACGCCAATCAAGGCGCCAGCTGCGATGAACATCCAGACTTCGGTGTAGAAAGCCATGCCTGCACCAGCGGCGAGCAGAATAAGCTCGACGACGGGGAGCCAAAACTTGCCAACAACCTTGGGGATGAGTTTTCCGACAAACGGAAGAGCCGCTGCAAGACCAATGAGCGTTGCAGTGAAGTAATACGAGAAGATGGAGTAGTCAAATCCGAACTCCTCGCACACGGGCGCGACGAAGGAGCCAGCGATTACGCTATAGGAACCGGTCGTACCGGCAGACATGAGGCCGAGCGCGATCACGAGAACCCATGCGTAAACCTTGCTGCTCTTTAACTTTGCATTTTCCATTGATACAGCTCCTAGAGACCCAGAAGGGCGCACATAACGGCCTTGATGGTGTGCTGACGGTTCTCTGCCTCACGGAAGATGACCGACGCGTTGGCCTCAAAGCACTCGTCCGCAATCTCAAAGCCCTCGGTGATGATTTCACGATGCAGGTCGTCCTCGCACTGGTCGAGCAACATCTTGCCAACGCGGTGATTTGCGTTGTGAACAGAGGGGAGCTCGTGCATGCAGAAGATGTCGGGGTTGTTGGTGCGCTTGCACAGCTCACTGGTGACGCGATAGGGGTACAGGGACTCGGCGTCGCCAAGCCAAGAGTTGTAGTCGTCCAGAACCTCATCGCCGCACTCGGGGTTGATGTAGCGCCACTCCTCGGTAACGATTACGTCGACACCGTCCAGAGCATCAAGGTCAGAGGTGATGGTGAAGGTCCTGTTGGGCGCGTACTTGGCGTAGCAGGCCTCGACCTCCTCGATCATTTCCTTGCACATCTGGTGACGGAGGTCGTCGGGGCCGATAGCGAGGAAGTCCATGTCGAGCATCGCGCACAGACGGCCATACCACACGGGGGCGCCGGCGCAGTTGCCAACGAAGGCCATCTTCTTGCCACGGCTCGTGCGCAGGCCACCCCACTGCTCCTCCATCGTGAGAGCGTCAGCGAGCATCTGGGTCGGGTGATCGCCGAGGGTGAGGGCATTGATGACTGGAATATCGACCAAGTCGGCGACATCATAGAGGAACTGCTCGTCCTTTTGTGCACGATAGACAATGAGATCATACATGCCGTTGAAGACGCGCATGGCATCCTCGATGGTCTCGCAATCACCCATGTGGGAGTTGGTCAGATAGGTGAAGCCCATGCCCAGGTCGTTGCAAGAGGTCTCAAAGGCGCAGCGAGTGCGGGTCGAGCCCCACTCAAAGTTGGCGAGAACGTTCTTGCCGGGGAAGTAACGCTGGTCGACACCGGACTTTTTCTGGGCCTTGAGGTTCCAGGCAAGATCGATGAGGTAACGGAAATCCTCAGAGGAAAGATCGTGGATGTTGAGGTAGTCGCGACCGCGAAGGCTGTTATTCATGCCTATTTCCTTTCAATTGTTTGATGGGTAAGTGTCGAATGTGCCCCCGAGGGAAACACGGATATCCCTCGGGGACTGTAACTGTGGCGCTTTGATCAGGCAGCGCAAGTTTAAGAACTTGCTAGCAGCTGGCGGCCACGTCCTTGGTCCAGCAGTGCACGCCGCCGCCGGACAGGTTAAGCGCGAGAGAGTCGATCATGATGACCTTGCGATCGGGGAAGCAGCTCTCAAGAACCGCCTTGGCCTGCTCATCCTTCTCCTTCACGACTTCGCTCATGCCTTCGTGGTAATAACGCTGGCCAAGAACGACGCCGTTGCAGATGAGGAAGTTGCAGTAGCTTGCTGCGGCATAAAAGTGAACGGGGCCTTCGGGCCAAGGGGTGCCATCCATGAACTTGCCGCCCATTTCGTCAATGAAGCTCTTATACAGCTCGTAGTCCTCATCGCCGGGGGCGATGACAACCTCGATCGGCTCGGCAGTGGGCATGCGGACGATTTCGAAGGGCTTGCCCTCCCAGTCCGTCTCGGCGCGCAGGATCTCGTAGGCGGCGTCGATGCGACGACGCGACTCCGCACCCGCTTTGCTCGAGGCGGCCTCCTCATCGGATACCTCGGCAAGAAGAATCTTGTTCGGGGTGATAAAGCGGCACATCTCATCGATGTGGGCGGCGAAGCTCATGCCGAAGACAGGAGTTCCATCTTCCTTCTCGTCGAGGATGCCCAGCCGATAGTCGTCGTCCTCAAGCATAGGCTGCGGCAGCCATATAACCTTGTTGAGGTTGTAGATACGCTTGTACTCGGCCTCCACTTCCTCCTTTGAGAACTCGGGGTTGCGCTTGCGACATTCCGTGTCCTCGATGGCGATCAGGGTGCCGTGACCGTCAAACTCGCGGTCGCCGCCCTCCGAAACCATTTCGGAATTGACGATATCGAAGCACCCGAGCGCAACCGCCATGTGAACAGCCGCCCTGCGTGCGGACTGGCACTCTGGGGAGTTCTTGTCCCACACGCCGTAATAGGTCCAAGCGGGGTTGACCATATAGGAATGGCCTTCGTCGTCGACCATGATGCTGGGGCCGTTGTCGCGAACGTAGAAGTTGGAGTCTTCGAACTGCGTAATCTGGATACGGTCGAGATCCACCCCTTCCTCTTTAAGGCGCGAGCAGGCTTCCTCGTAGGAGCCGGGGGTGCCACAGTTGAGGTTGACCGTAACGTCGCCGTACTCAAGCAAAGCTTTAATTACGTCAACGCAGGGCTGGCGATTATCGAAGCCCTCTGCGCGAATGTAATCGG
>URZJ01000109.1 GCA_900552395.1 uncultured Collinsella sp.
GACGCGGCCGCTGGCGACAAACTGGTGATGCAGGGCCTGCATACGGGCCTGCGGCGTGGTGTGGACCGCCGAAGCCGGGCCCTCAAAGCCCTGGATCATGCTGGTCCCAAAGAGGTTGCCCATGTCCTGGGTGCCGCAGTTGATCTCGTTGAAGGTGAGCCAGAACTTGACCTTGTCCTGATAGCGGTCGAAGACGGTCTGACAGTACTTCTCAAAGAAGCCGATGAGCTCGCGGCTCGCCCAGCCGTTGTACTTCTCGACCAGGTGATAAGGCATTTCGTAGTGCGACAGGGTCACGAGCGGCTCGATATTGTGAGCGCGCAGGCAGTCGAAGACGCGGTCGTAGAAGGCGAGGCCGGCCTCGTTGGGCTCGGCATCGTCGCCGTTGGGGAAGATGCGGCTCCAAGAGATGGACATGCGGAACATGGTAAAGCCCATCTCGGCGAACAGCGCGATGTCCTCCTCGTAGTGATGGTAGAAGTCGATACCGTCATGATTGGGGTAGAAGCGGTCGGGGTCGATGTCGATCGTGATCTGACGCGGCTCCTTGTAGCTGCCGCCCAAGAAATGGTCGTCGACCGACGGACCGCGGCCGTCAACGTTCCAAGCGCCCTCAAACTGATTGGCGGCCGTGGCGCCGCCCCAATAGAAACCCTCGGGGAACTTGATGTTTGCCATGAGCATCTCCTTTGCATTGCGGGTCGATAGGCCGAGTATCGCCCACGCACGCGACAGGCAGGGGCAGGGGTGCCAAACCCGACACTTCTTTTCGCAGACGCGCGCTGCAACAGCGCTGCAGCTGAAACTTTTTGACACCGAAGGAGCGAAGACGATCCGCCCCGCGCTTACCGGCGGTATGCCGCGGGGGTGCAGCCATACTTGTCGTGAAACTTACGGTAGAAGAAGCTCATGTTTTCATAGCCCACCGCATGCGCAGCCGCCCCGGCCGTGGCGCCGCCGCGCAGAAGCTCGGCCGCACGTACCAGGCGTCGCTCCTGCACAAGCTGCCTAAAGGTCTTGCCCACATGGCGCTTGAGAAGCGCCGTCGCATAATTAGGGCTCAAGCCAAACTCCGCCGCCATCCCCTCGAGGGAGCATGCAGCGAATTCACAATCGATATAGCCAAGCATTCCCGTCACCAGGGCAGTGGGCCCCGCCGTGCCGTCCGCCGCGCCGCGCACCAGCTCGCGCTCGTAGCAATCCATGAGCTCGGCCAAAAACAGCTGAAACAGACGCAAGACGATCTCGGGACCGTTGGGGCTCGGGTCGTACAGCTCGCAGAGCATCTCCTGCATGTAGCGCCGAATCCGACGGCTCTCGCCGCAGTAAAAACGGACATGGCCCCGATGGTCCGTCTCGCTGTTGAGCGCGTTGAACAAAAACCGCGAGACCGCGCTCTCGCGCGAGAGGCTCGACTCGAGACTCCGGCGCAAAAAAGAGCGTGAAACGGTCATGCTCAGCATGATGTCGTCCTCGCCGAGCGCCGCCACGGCATGAGGGCAAAGGGCGTCGAGCAAAAGCACCTCGTTGCGGCGCAACTCGAGCCTCTCCCCCGCCACCGTCTGCGGGCAGCGCCCGCGATACACATAGCTCATCTCCACGTAATCATGCACGTGCTCGGGAACTGCATTAAAGCGCGAGTTTTTCCTTATCGTCAGGCCACGCGGCATGCCGGGCTGGGCATAGGCAAACCCTGGCTGCCCAATCTTGCGCACTGGGCATCCGTCGATTTCGACATGCTCGGTCATAATCGACCAATCAAATGCCATGCCGTCTTTATAAGCGATCTCACTGGCGCTCAGTTCGCTGAGCCTACGCTCGAGCTCGTCGATCTCCATGGCTTGCCAATCGTTGATTTAGTCATAGTTCGTCGTGATTCAGATATTAGCAGAACGCGCCGACGCGTCCATAATCTGTGCTATGCAGCAGATCGATCGAGCCAAGGAGGATCCATGACCGCGCACTATCAGCAGGTGCTCGAGGGTACATACGACAACCATGTGCTTCCGTTTTTGTGGATGAAGGGCGAGAGCCATAAGACCATTGCCGAGTATCTGGAAAAGATCGCCGGCGCCGACATCCACGAGGTCTGTCTCGAAAGCCGCCCACACCCCGATTTTTGCGGCGAGGGCTGGTGGCGCGACTTGCGCTTTGTCATTGACGAGTGCAAGCAGCTGGGCCTTAAGCTCTGGATCTTGGACGACGCGCACTTCCCCACGGGCTTTGCCAACGGCGCCGTCAAGGAGGCCGTGCCCGAGCTCCGCAAGATCGTGCTCACGCACCGCACGTTCGACATCGTGGGCCCCACGTCCGCCGCGAGCATCGCGCTCGCCAACATGCTCGACAAAACGGAGCGCTTCTACGGCGTGACATTTATGCAGGACGGCAGCCCCGTCGACGTCGCTTACCGAGTAATCGACGATGCAGACGGCAACCCCAGCCGCCTGGTCTTCGATGCACCTGCGGGCCTCACGCAGGCATGCGTGATGTTCACGAGCGGCAAGACCTCCTACAACGAGGACTACATCAATATGGTCGACCGCGCCTCGGTGGCGCAGCTCATCGATGCTGTCTACGAGCCGCATTTTGAGCATCTGGGCGATGAGTTTGGCAAGACGATCCTGGGCTTTTTCTCCGATGAGCCCGGATTTGCCAACGAGAAGGGCACCACGGGCCCCGATGGCATCTCGGACACGCTCATCGGCAAGGCCACCGCGCCCCTACCCTGGTCGGCCGAGCTTGAGCGTCGCCTACGCGCGGCACTGGGCGAGCGCTACCTGGCCGAGCTCCCGCACCTGTGGGACCGCGAGCCGGCCGGCGCGCACGTACGCCACGTCTATATGGACATCGCGAGCACCCTCTATAAGGAGTGCTTCTGCGACCAGCTCGGAGACTGGTGCCGCGCGCGCGGCGTGCAGTACATCGGCCACGTTATCGAGGACAAGGACTGCCACGCGCGCCTGGGCGTGGGCGCCGGGCACTACTTCCGCGCCGTGGGCGGTCAGGACATGGCGGGCGTCGACATCGTGATCAACCAGCTGGTACCCGGCATGGACCGCGGCCTTCACAGCTACGGACGCGGCGTGTGGAACCTCGAGTTCTATAACTACGTGCTGCCCAAGCTGGGCTCCTCGGCAGCACACCTCGACCCCAAAAAGCAGGGGCGCTGCATGGCCGAGGTCTTTGGCGCATTTGGATGGCACGAAGGCCTACGCGAGATGAAGTGGATCGCCGATCATTTTTTGGTGCGCGGCGTCAATTGGTTTGTGCCGCATGCCTTTAGCATGGCCGCCTTCCCCGACTGGGACTGCCCGCCGCATTTCTATGCGCATGGCCAAAACCCCCAGTTTGCACACTTTGGGCAGCTCATGAGCTACATGAACCGTACGGCGAGCCTGCTGAGCGGCGGGCGCGCAACGACCCCGGTGGCGCTTCTCTACCATGCGGACGCCGAGTGGACAGGCGAGGCGAACTTTATGCAGCATGCCGCCTCCGAGCTTATGCGCGCGCAGGTCGACTTTGACATCGTGCCGGCAGAGGCATTTGAGGACGCAGGGCGCTATGCCGTTGAAATTGCCGCAGACGGTAGCGGCTTTGGCGTGAACGGCCAGGCATACCGCTGCCTGGTGATGCCCGGAGCCGAGTTTGTCGGCGGAGCCGTGCTCGACTTTGCCGCGCGCGCCGCAGCCGCAGGTGTTGCCGTGTACGCGCTGGATGAGTTGCCGAGCAAGCGCTACGACGGTGATATTGCAGCCCGCGAGGGCTTTGCCTCCGTGGATGCAGCCGCGGTCGCCGGCATCAAGCTCCTGGCAACCGCCGAGCTCGCAGGCACGCTTGCCGACGCCGGTATGCAGACCGTGGTTTGTGCCGAGTCCCAGCCCTGGCTGCGCGCACTGCGCTACGAGCGGGCGGGCGAGACCTATCTGATGCTCGTCAACGAGCATCCCAAGCAGGGTATCTCCACTCAGATTGCGCTTGCCGACGGCATACCCGTTGCAGGCGCGCGCCTCGACCTGCTCAACGGCACCGATCCCGCCGCCTTTGACGGCACGCTCGAGCTGGCTCCCTACGAGAGCTGCATCGTGGTCCTTGGGGCTACAGGTTCCGCCGGCGCGGCAACTGCTGGAGACGAAGCCACATGCGTCGACGAGCCCTGGGCGGTTGCCTTCTCTGCCCCTGGTACCGATGCCTTTGGCGAGTCTGTTGAGCTTGCAGACCTGCACGACCTTTCCTCGGCCGAGTTCCCCGGCAAGGCCGGCACGTTCCGCTACCAGGCCTCCTTTGTCCTGGGCGAAGCGGCCAGCCGCGCTGTCATCGACCTTGGGGAGGTCTTTGAGACCGCAACCGTCACCCTCGACGGCAAATCCCTCGGCACCCGCATCTGTCCGCCTTACCGCTTTGAGGCCGCCGCACTTTTAGCCGGTGAGCACGCGCTCACGATCGATATCATCAACACCCTCGACCACGCCGTCCCCGACGTGTTCGGCATGACCGAGCCCTCCGAGCCCAGCGGTCTCTTGGGGCCCGTACGCGTGCTCGGGTAACGCCCCGGGCGCAAACGGCCCAACAAGGACAGCGCCCCTATGTTGAGCCCGCACAGCGTCGAGCGGTCCGTCGTTCATAGACCGGCGGACCAAAACTCCCAGCCAAGCCGAACGTTTTATTTATCGCTATGATTGGTTTATCGCGACGCAAACGCATAGGAGCCATATGGATATCAGGCGAAAGATCACGCAGGGCAAAAGCCTCACCCCCACCGAGCAACAACTTGGGCGAACGGCCCTCGCCATGGGCGAGGATGTGCGCGGGCTTTCCATTAAGGAATTTGCCGCGTGCGCCAACGTTTCGGTCGCGAGCGTGCACCGCTTTTGCAAAAAGCTCGGCCTCGAGGGATTCAAAGACCTCAAGGTCGAGCTCATCCGCCAGGCGACCGAGGCGGGCAACCGGCGCGACGTGGACATCAACTTTCCCTTCGATGCCACCTCCGCCCCTGCGCAGGTGATGGAGCGCATGGAGGGGCTCTACCAGACCACCTTGGCCGAAACGCAGGAGCTGCTCGACCCTGCACAGCTCGACCACGCCGCCAAGCTCATCATGCGCGCCGGCACCGTGGACATCTACACGGGCTCGCATAACCTGTATCCAGCGGGAATGTTCCGCGATCGCCTGCTTTCCGCCGGCAAAAGCGCGACGTGCCACGACAGCGTCGAGGCGCAGGTGCGCACGGCGCTCGCCTCGGGTCCCGACCATGTGGCAATCGTCATCTCCTACAGCGGCCTTGCCCCCAACCTCAAGGAGATCTTGCCGATCCTTAGCAGTCGACATGTCCCGGTCATCGTCATCGGCACGCCGTACTGTGCCCGCATTCACCCCGGCTTTGCCGCCTATCTCACGGTAAGCGACCACGAGAGCATGACGCACCGCATCACGCAATTCGCCAGCCATATCGCCGTGCAATACGTACTCGATTCGCTCTATAGCAGCTACTTTGCCAAAGATTACGCCCGCTGCTCCGAGTTCTTAGAGCGCTCGTTCCCCTACACCCGCCTGCCCGGACTCAAGTAGCGACGAGCGTGGATTTTTGGACACTCAGATAACGAGCGTGGATAATCTCCCACTTTGAGCCCGTACACAGGCCAAACCCGGGAGATTATCCACGCTCATTTTGGGTCCCCTGGGAACGCATGAGGAGGGCGGAAGACAGCCGTTATTTGCGAGGCGTCAGCGACGTAAAGAGTCCGTGTTGGTTGCAGTAAAGATATATCCTGCCGCGCCCGGTAATATGGAAGCGCGGCTGCACCGATTGCTCTGGATAGAGCTTCTTAAAGCAGATGCCGTCCATAGTCGCATATGCCACAAAGCTAATGTAGTGATCCTTGGTCATGGGATGATCGAGCGTGACGTACCAATCGTCCTCGATGCGCTCGATGGAAAAGGCGTGGTCCGCGTCCGGCTCTTCGGCCTCCTGGGGAAACATCGTGGAGCCACAGCAGCTAAAGCTGCCTTCTCCGAGCGCGTGCACAACGTTTCCGCAGATAGGGCAAACGTAAAAGACGCCTTTGAGCATATTGCCTGCACGGTTGGCGTTGGCCCGAATGTCACCAGCCAAAAGCTCGGCCACGCTTATGCCGAGTCTCTGGGCCAAAGGCTCAACGAGGGAAATGTCGGGAAGGCCGCGGCCGGATTCCCACTTGCTGACGGCTTTATCGGTCACGCCAAGGCTTTCCGCCAGGGCGCGCTGGGTGAGGCCGCGCTCTTCGCGCAGCTGCTTGATGGCATGCGCTGCCAAAAAAGTATGGGAGGCATTGGTTTGCCGTGTCTGGTTCATGGGCTGTCCAATCAAA
>URZJ01000110.1 GCA_900552395.1 uncultured Collinsella sp.
TGGCACCGAGCTTGGTATTCAGGCTAAGAAGTACATGGACGCTGGCGAGCTCGTCCCCGACCAGCTCGTGATCGACCTTGTCAAGGAGCGCCTTGCCGCCGATGACGCCCAGCAGGGCTTCATCCTCGACGGCTTCCCGCGCAACACCGCCCAGGCTGTGACGCTCGATTCCGAGCTCTCCGCCATGGGTCGCGAGATCGACTGCGCCCTTCTGGTCGACGTGGCCCCCGAGGTCATCATCGATCGTCTGTCTTCGCGTCGCACCTGCCGCGCCTGCGGTTACACCGGCACGGCTGCCGATGCTACCTGCCCCAAGTGCGCCGGCGAGATGTATCAGCGCGACGACGACAAGCCCGAGACCATCAAGAACCGTCTCGACGTCTACGAGAAGTCCACGAGCCCGCTCGTCGACTACTATCGTGGCCAGGGTCTGCTCAAGTCGGTCAACGGTGACCAGGCTCGCGAGACCGTGTACGGGGATGTCAAAGAGGCTCTCGGTCTATGATCAAGATTAAGTCTGCAACGCAAATCGAGCAGATGAAGAAGGCAGGAGCGCTATCTAAGATGGCGCTCCGCCACGTTGGAGCCATGGTGCGCCCCGGCGTTTCGACCTTTGAGCTCGATCAGCTCGCGGAGCAGATTATCCGCATGCATGGCGGCATCCCGGCCTTTAAGGGTTACGGCGGGTTCCCGGGAACCATTTGCGCATCGATCAACGATGCCGTGGTCCACGGTATTCCCAACCCCGACATGATCCTGCGCGATGGCGATATCATTTCCATCGATACGGGAGCCGTTGTCGACGGTTGGGTCGGCGATAACGCTTGGACGTTTTTCGTCGGCACCCCCACGCCCGAGGCCAAGGCCCTGTGCGAGGTTACGCGCGATTGCCTTAAGGCTGCCATCGAGCAGGCTGTCCCCGGTAACCATATCGGGGACGTCGGTTATGCCGTTCAGTCCCTCGCCGAGTCTCACGGTTACGGCGTGCTTCGCGACTATGTGGGCCATGGCATTGGCCGCGTGATGCACGAGGACCCCAACGTTCCTAACTATGGAAAGAAGGGGAGGGGCGTTCGCCTCCAGGCCGGCATGGTCATTGCCATCGAGCCGATGGTTACGATGGGTTCCAACCATGTGAGCACGGGCTCCGACGGTTGGATTGTTACGACCAACGACCACCTGCCCGCCGCGCACTACGAGAACACCGTCGCCATTACCAATGACGGTCCGGTGATTCTCACCACGGATGCCCAGGGTGCTTGGTGTTCCTTGCAGGGCGGTGAAATGTAGGGCTTGCGTCAAATGCACGCCTTAACATTTCAAATGTAACAAGTTCCGCTTAGTTGTGGAGCCATTACGAAGATACTACGATACGTGCATGCGTATTGTAGAATACTCAATCGCTGTCGTTTTCTAGAGAAAGATGATTGCTTGTGAAGAAGGAAGACGCAATTGAGCTCGAGGGTACGGTAAAGGAACCGTTGCCCAATGCCATGTTTAAGGTCGAGCTCGAGAACGGTCATTCGGTTCTGTGCAACATTTCTGGCAAGATCCGAATGAATTACATCCGTATTCTCCCCGGTGACAGGGTTGTCGTGGAGCTTTCCCCGTACGACCTGACCCGCGGCCGCATCACCTATCGCTACAAATAGCGGCACGCATACACGCACTCCATTTCCGGCTGCAGGCTTAGCTCAACCTACGGTCGGATTGTGTGTGAAGACCAGCCATAGTTTTAAACGCCTGCGGCTGGGCGAGTAGATAGTAGGGAAGTAGTTTGAGCGCTACCGAAAGGAAGAACGATGAAGGTACGTCCTTCGGTCAAGAAGATGTGCGATAAGTGCAAAATCATTAGGCGCCATGGCAAGGTCCTCGTCATTTGCGAGAACCCCCGTCATAAGCAGCGTCAGGGTTAAGAGAGGAGACTACGTTGGCCCGTATTAATGGTGTCGACCTCCCGCGTGAGAAGCGCGTTGAGATCGGTCTGACCTACATTTACGGCATCGGCCGCACCACTGCGACGAAGATCTGCGTCGAGTGCAACGTTAACGTGGATACGCGCGTTAAGGACCTCACCGAGGATGAGGTTAACGCCATCCGCGATTATATCGATAAGAACCAGATCATGGTTGAGGGTGACCTCCGCCGTGAGCGCAACCAGAACGTCAAGCGCCTTATGGACATCGGCTGCAACCGCGGCCTTCGTCACCGCAAGGGCCTCCCGGTCCGCGGCCAGCGCACCCACACTAACGCTCGTACCCGCAAGGGCCCGAAGCGTCAGATCGGTGCTAAGAAGAAGAAATAAGGAGCGCTAGATAGATGGCTACTGCTAAGAAGAACGTTCGCGCTGCCCGTCTGAAGCGCGCGGACCGTAAGAACATTTCCGTGGGCCAGGCTCACATTCGTTCTACGTTCAACAACACGATCGTTTCGATCACCGATCCCCAGGGCAACGTCATTTCCTGGAAGTCGGCTGGCCAGGTGGGCTTCAAGGGCTCCCGTAAGTCCACGCCGTTCGCTGCCCAGATGGCTGCCGAGGCTGCTGCCAAGCAGGCCATGGAGCACGGTATGAAGAAGGTTTCCGTCTTCGTCAAGGGCCCCGGCTCCGGTCGTGAGACCGCCATCCGCTCCCTCCAGGCTGCTGGCCTCGAGGTCTCGAGCATCCAGGACAAGACCCCCATCCCGCACAACGGCTGCCGCCCCAAGAAGCGTCGCCGCGTGTAACTGAAAGGATCGTATCAATATGGCAATCGACAGGACTCCTGTTCTTAAGCGCTGCCGTCAGCTCGGGATCGATCCCGCTGAGCTCGGTTACAGCAGCAAGAAGGAATCTATCCGTCAGCCCAAGCGCCGTCGCAAGGAATCTGAGTACGGCATGCAGCTGCGCGAGAAGCAGAAGGTCAAGTTCATCTATGGCGTTCTGGAGAAGCAGTTCCACGGCTACTTCAACAAGGCCCGCAAGATGAACGGCGTCACCGGTGAGAACCTCATGATCATCCTTGAGTCTCGCCTCGACAACGTCGTCTTCCGTCTTGGCTTCGCCCGCACCCGCAAAGAGGCTCGTCAGTCCGTCCGTCACGGTCACTTCACCGTGAACGGCAAGCGCGTGGACATCCCGTCCTACCGCGTTAAGGCCGGCGACGTCGTCGCTGTCGGCGAGAAGTTCCGTGACCTCCTCCCCATCAAGGAGGCTCTGATTTCCTCCGAGCGCTTTGAGGTCCCTGGCTGGCTCGAGGTCGATATCGAGAAGCTGTCTGGTAACGTGCTCGCTCTGCCGACGCGTGAGCAGATCAGCGGTGATATCAACGAGCAGCTCATCGTCGAGCTCTACTCTAAGTAGTCCATCCGGGCTGCTGAGGCTGGAGGTAATACATGTCAGAATTCATTAGGCCTCAGGTTCAGGTCGAAGAGATCAACGAGACGTCTGCTCGTGTCTCCGTCGAGCCGCTCGAGCGTGGCTACGGCGATACGCTGGGTAACTCCCTTCGTCGCGTACTTCTGTCCTCGCTCGAGGGTGCCGCCGTCGAGGCTATTCAGATCGATGGTGCACAGCACGAGTTCATGACCATCCCTAACATGGTCGAGGATGTCACCGACATCGTCCTGAATGTCAAGGGTCTTGTCTTCAGGGCTCTCGGCACGACCGACGAGGCGACCGCCACCATCTCGGTTGACGGCCCCTGCGAGGTCACCGGTGCGGACTTCTTTATTCCGTCCGAGTTTGAGCTGGTCAACCCCGAGCAGCACATCGCTACGCTCACCGAGGGTGGCCATCTCACCATGAGCATGCGCATCGGCTATGGCCGCGGCTATGTCTCTGGCGAAGCTAACAAGCGCGACAACGATCCCATCGGTGTGATCCACGTCGACTCGCTGTACTCGCCGGTGTCCCGTTGCGCCAAGCTCGTTGAGGCTTGCCGTGTCGGTCAGCACACCGACTACGACCGCCTTGTCCTCGAGATCGAGACCAACGGCTCCATCGCTCCGCGCGACGCCGTGGTCCAGGCTGCCAATATCATCAACCAGCATATGGCTGCCTTTATGAACCTTGCCGAGACCCCCGAGGTCGAGGAGGAGGCTTCGATCTTCGCTCCCGAGGTCACCAACGACAACGCCGAGCTGGACAAGCAGATCGAGGATCTGGACCTTTCCGTCCGTTCCTACAACTGCCTTAAGCGCGCCAGCATTCACTCGGTCCGTCAACTCGTTGAGTTCTCGGAGAACGATCTGCTCAACATCCGTAACTTCGGTGTTAAGTCGATCGAGGAAGTGAAGGACAAGCTTGAGTCCATGGGCCTGAGCCTGAAGGCTTAATGCTTCGCATATTTGAGGAGAAACTAGACCATGCGTCACAACGTTAAGAAGGGCCTGAAGCTCGGCACCGATGCGAGCCACACCAAGGCCATGAAGAAGAGCCTTGCTAAGGCCCTCTTCGAGAACGACCGCATCAAGACCACCGAGACCCGTGCTAAGGCGCTGCGTTCGGTCGTCGACCCGATCATCACTTGGGCCAAGAAGGGCGACCTGCACTCTCGTCGTCTGGCTATCGCCAAGCTCGGCGATAAGCAGCTCGTTGCCGAGATTTTCGACAAGGCTGCTCAGGGCATGTGGCAGGACCGCAACGGCGGTTACACCCGCATCATGAAGCTCGGTAACCGTAAGGGCGACAACGCTCCCATCGTTATCATGGAGCTCGTCACCGAGCCTTGCACGCCTAAGGCCAAGAAGGCTGCTCCGGCCCCCAAGAAGGCCGCTGCTCCCAAGAAGGTCGAGGCTGTCGAGGAGACCGCTGCCGAGGAGAGCGCTGAGTAGACATTCCGTCTGCATAGGCTATATTCGAGGGGTACGTTCGCGTACCCCTCTTTTTTTGTCGCGATACCGTTGCTTGTTTGTTGGGAGCGTCCATGACTGCGCCGTCTGATTTCAATTCGATTTCCGAGCTTGACGCCACACTCGTATTTCGCGTGGCCTATGATGGCTCGTCGTATAGCGGATTTGCCGAGCAGCCGGGACAGACGACGGTTGCGGGTGAGCTACGTCGAGCCATCGAGACGCTGCTTCGCCGCCCGATCGATCTGACGTGTGCGGGGCGTACCGATGCCGGCGTGCATGCCGTGGCTCAGTACATCAGCGTGCCCGTAACGGACGCTGAGCTCGCTTGTACGCGCCGTAGGTGGCTGCGGGCCATGGATGCCCTGCTACCCAAAGATATCGCCATAAACGAGGTCTACAAGGCCCGTAAAGGCTTTTCTGCGCGTTTTGACGCGCGTTCACGTACGTATACGTACCGTATTGCCGATCGAGATGCGCGCCCCGTGCTGTCCCGCGGTGCCGTGTGGTGGCATCGCTATCCCTTGGATGTTGAGGCGATGTCTGCTGCCTGCCCCGCGCTGCTGGGCGAGCAGGACTTTAAAAGCTTTTGCAAGGTTGCCTCGGCCGTTGGCAAGCCCACGCATCGCTGCGTGATGCGTGCCGAATTTGGCCATGAGGTTGCGTTTGGCGAGGACATCCTGACGTTCACCATCGAGGGCAATGCGTTTCTGCATTCGATGGTCCGTACGATCGTGGGCACGCTTGTCGAGATTGGCATGCATCGCCGTGAACCCGAGTGGATGCGCGAGGTTATCGATGCTTGCGACCGTACCGCTGCGGGCCCCACGGCTCCTGCCTGCGGCCTTACGTTTATGGGCGTGGATTACGATCCCGCCGAGCTTGTCGTGCTCGACTAGGGGAGGGCTCGACGTGTCGTGCGTCGACACCTGTCATCTGTGGGCTGCGCGTGTGCAACATCTGTTCTTGGCGTGCAATGCAACCGGTGTCTCATTGCTTTTATTGCCGGGGTGTACCATGAACCACGGTTTGATTCATTGCTGTCGAGAGGACGGATAATTTGGTTCGACGTGGCTCGCATCCGCGACTTTCGGTGATCCTTGTGGTAGAAGGTTCGCCCAGCTATGCGATGCGTGCGCTCGAGAGTATCCAGAACCAAGACCTCTACGATTTGCAGATTGTCGTTGTCTGTCGCGATACTGCGCCCGGTGTGCGCCATTCGCTTCAAGTTGCTGCCGACAGGGACATCCATATTGATTTGATTGACGTCGAGGACGCGACGCGCGGCGCGTGTCTTCGTGCCGGTTTTGCTGCCTCGCGCGGCTCTCAAATCATCGCCATGAACGCCGATGAGTGGTTTGCTCCGCAATCACTTTCCAAGATGGTCGATATCGCGTGCGATACTGCGGCAGACATAGTGTTCCCCACGGTGTCGCTCGACCGCTATGATGCACATC
>URZJ01000111.1 GCA_900552395.1 uncultured Collinsella sp.
ATGGTGCCCAAGTACGCCACCATCAAGGACGAGTACAAGGCGCAGATGGAGCACTTCTCCGACTTTTACGTGAGCCTGGGCTGGCGCAATGAGTACTGCGGACTCGAGAAGCTCGAGCACGACGGCGTCACGTATATGTTCATCGACAACGAGCGTTACTTTGCGCGCGACTATCCGTACGGCTTCTTTGATGACGGCGAGCGCTTTGCATTCTTCTCCAAGGCCATCACCGAGAGCCTGCAGCACCTGCCGGCCGGCTTTGAGTGTGACATCCTCCACTGCAATGACTGGCAGACGGCACTGGCGCCCGTGTTCTTGCGCGAGTTCTACCAGGGCCTGCCGCTGTACGACCGTGTCAAGACCGTGTTCTCGATCCACAACGTGGCGTTCCAGGGCCAGTTCAGCGACACCGTGATGGAGGACATTCTGGGTGTGGCGCATATTCCGGCGGCCGCCTCGCAGCTGCGTTGCGATGCCTGCAGCATCAACTACATGCTGGGCGCGCTGCGCTATGCCGATGCCATCACCACGGTGAGCCCCACCTATGCCAACGAGATCCAGACGCCCGAGTTTGGCGAGGGCCTGGACGGCGTTCTGCGCGAGCGCTCCTATGCGCTGCAGGGCATTTTGAACGGCATCGACGTGGCGGGCTTTGACCCGGCGACCGACAAGCGCATTGCCGCCAACTACACCGTGGAGGACCGTTCTGGTAAGGCCGTGTGCAAGGCCAAGCTGCAGGAAGAGCTGGGGCTCGAGGTTCGCGACGATCGTCCGCTCATGGTGATGGTCACGCGCCTGACGCGCCAGAAGGGCATGGACCTGGTCATGTACGCGCTCGACCGCATTTTGCCCGGCGGCGTGCAGGTGGCGGTGCTGGGCACCGGCGACCGCGACTACGAGGACGGTCTACGCTACTTCCAGGGCAAGTACCCCGGCACCATGGCCGCACGCATTGAGTTCGATCCGGCGCTGTCACAGCGCATGTATGCTGCCGCCGACATGTTCCTGATGCCTTCGAAGTTTGAGCCCTGCGGCCTGTCGCAGATCATCGCCATGCGCTACGGCACCCTGCCCATCGTGCGCGAGACCGGTGGTCTGAAGGACACCGTGATCCCGTATAACGAGTTTACCGGCGAGGGCACAGGCTTCTCGTTTAGTAACTTTAACGGCGACGAGATGGGCGACGCCGTGTTCCGTGCGGCACGCCTGTTCTGGGACAACCGCGATGCCTGGAACCAGCTGGTCACGCAGGCCATGAGCCAGGACTTTAGCTGGACGCGCTCGGCCGACAAGTATCTGGACCTGTACTTCTTTATGCATCCGGAGATTGAGAGGCCAGCGGCTGTTGTCGACGAGCCTGAGGCTGTTGCTGAGCCGGTGGCCGCCGAGGAGCCCAAGGCCGAGGAGAAGTCTGTTGAGGCTGAGCCCGCAAAGGCCGAGCCTGAGGTGAAGGCTGAGGTTGCTCCCAAGGCAGAGGTCGAGGTCAAGCCTGCTGTAAAGCCCGCAGCTAAGAAGACCGCGACTCGTAAGACGACGGCGAAGAAGGCCACGACCACGAAAGCCGCTGCGAGCAAGACCGCGACCGCGAGCAAGACCACCGCTGCCAAGACAACGACCGCGCGCAAGCGCACCACCGCCGCTGCCAAGAAAGCCGCCGAGGCCGAGGCTGCTCCCGAGGTAAAGGCCGAGGTCGCAGAGGCCAAGCCGGCCGCCAAGGCTCCGGCAAAGACCGCTGCCAAGAAGACGACCACGACCGCCAAGAAGGTAACAGCTGCCAAGAAGACCACGGCAACGAAGTCGACGGCCGCCAAGGCTACTGCGACCAAGGCCGCTCCGAAGGCTGCCACAAAGCCCGCCGTCAAGGTTAAGGAGGCAGCCGCCGAGCCTAAGGCCAAGGCAGCTGTCGAGGCCAAGCCGACCGCCAAGACCACCACGCGCAAGCGCGCAACGACGACGGCCAAGAAGTCCACGACCAAGGCCGCAGCTGCCAAGGCAGAGGCTAAGCCCGCCGCCGTCAAAGAGGAGCCCAAGCCCGAGGCAAAGCCCAAGCCGGCACCGAAGACCGCTCCGAAGGCTACGGCAAAGGCCGAGCCTAAGGTCGAACCCGCCAAGGAGCCCCCGGTCTCCCCCGCCGCCGCGACCGAGAAAAAAGCGCCGTCCAAGAAGACGTCCGTCCGCAAGGCAACGGCCACCCGCAAGCGCCGCTAGCCCACAGACGATCCAAAACCTCATCAAACCATAAGTAAGGGGCGCTCCAACCGGGCGCCCCTTCTCTGTGGATAGTTGGTAAAACGATTTTCTAGGACAACCGTTCGCCGATGGTAAACGGATGTTGTTTATACAGCCTGTGTACAACAGATATACTTACATCCTGTGCGTAAAGCCCATGGCCAGCAGGCCATGACTGTATAGAACTGGACCGTACTATGAGATTGATTCACAACAGCCGCCTGCCGCAGTTTCGCACTCCGTTTGGCGCTGTGACCACTGGAACTTCCGTTGCACTCTCGGTGATTTTGGAGGATGCCGACCCCAACCAGGCAACGCTTACGCTGCGCACCTGGGTCGATGAAATTGGTGAGTCTCTGTATCCCATGACGCACGAGGGCGACGGCATATTTACTGCAGAGCTTGAGTGCACCGAGCCCTGTCTTATCTGGTACAGCTTTATCTGCAATATCGAGGGCCAGCCCGAGGTTCGCCTAGGCGCGCCGCAAGGTCGCACCGGCGGCGAGGGCGTAACCTACGACTACGCCGAAGTGCCGTCGTTCCAGGTCACCGTCTACAAGCACCGCGAGAACCGTCCCACCTGGTACGAGCGCGGTATGGTCTACCAGATCTTCCCCGATCGCTATGCTCGCGACGAAAACTGGCGCGAGCGCACGCTGGCCGAAGTCGAAAAGCCACGCAACGGAATCCAGCGCCGCATGGTCGAGGACTGGAACGAGCCGCCCGTGTACGAGCGTGCCGAGGACGGATCCATCAAGACCTGGGACTTTTACGGCGGCTCGCTCAAGGGTATCCAAAATGACCTGCCCCGCATCGCCGAGCTGGGCTTTACGGCCATCTACCTCAACCCCATCTTTGAGGCCGCGAGCAACCACCGCTACGACACGGCCGACTACACCAAGATCGACCCAATCCTGGGCACCGAGCAGGATTTTACCGAGCTGTGCCAGGCAGCCGAGAAGCTGGGCATCTCCATCATCCTGGACGGCGTCTTTAACCATACGGGTGACGACTCCATCTATTTCAACCGCTACGGCAACTACCCCGGCGTGGGCGCGTGGCAGAGCGAGGACTCGCCGTGGCGCGATGCGTTTTATTTCCACGAGGACGGCTCGTACGACTGCTGGTGGGGCGTGGGCAACATGCCCGCCATCAATGAGAGCTCCGAACTGGTACGCGAGCGGCTCCTGGGCAAGGACGGCGTGATCCGTAAATGGCTACGTGCCGGCGCTCATGGCTGGCGCCTGGACGTCGCTGACGAGCTTTCCGACGACTTCCTGGCCGAGATCAAGAAGGCCGTACTTGCCGAGAAGCCTGATGCACTGTTGCTCGGCGAAGTCTGGGAAGACGCCTCCAACAAGATCAGCTACGGCCATCTGCGTCGCTACCTACAGGGCTCCGAGTTGGACTCTGCTATGGATTACCCCTTCCGCGACATGGTCATCGGCTTTTTGATGGGCTACAAGAACGCCTACCAGGCAGCCGAGGAAATCGAAACCCTGCGCGAGAACTATCCCCGTGAGGCCCTGTCCTGCGCACTTAATCTGCTTTCGATACCGGCGTAGAGGTCCTCGGTGTTCTCGCGCACGGCCCCGACGAGTCGCAGCTGCCCGAGTGCGAGCGCAGCAAATGGCGCCTGGACGAGAACTCGATGGGCCTGGCCAAGAGCCGTTTTTGGCTCGCCACGCTCATGCAGATGACCTTCCCCGGCGTGCCTTCGATCTACTACGGCGACGAATACGGCCTGGAGGGTCTAACCGATCCGGGCAACCGCCGCACCCTGCCGACCAAGGACCAACTGCACGACTTCGACACGCTGGCTATTGTCAAAAACGCCTCCGCCGTACGCCGCGCACTGCCGTTTATGATCGACGGCGAGATCAAGGCCTTCGCGCTCAACGACGAGGTGCTGGCATACAACCGCACGGGCAGGGATGGCGAGTCCGCGACGGTTATCATTAACCGTAGTCTGCGCAATTCGCACCGCGTGACGATTCCGGCGCTCGACGAATGCGCGAGTGACGTGATCAGCGGTCACGAGTGCGAGATCCACAACGGCACGGTCACGCTCGATTTGTATCCGCTGGGCTCGTCGATCATCTATCATCATGCCGAGCAGCGCTTGCAGGAGCCGCTCGATCACGGCGCGGGCGTTGTGTGCCATATCACCTCGGTACCGACCGATGACGGCAAGCCCGGCACGATCGGCGCACCCACGCGTCGCTTTATCGACCATCTGTCCGCTATGGGCATGCGCTACTGGCAGGTCCTGCCTGTCAACCCAACGGACTTCTTCCGCTCCCCTTACGCCGGGCCTTCGGCCTTTGCGGGCAATATTGACCTGCTGCCCGAGAGCCAAGAGGAGCTGGCGGCCGACTTTGAGACTTGGAAGGCCCGTGGCGGCGAAGATGCCGATCCGCTCTACACCGCGTTTAAACATCGCAACGCCGATTGGCTCGAGAAATACTGCGTCTACATGGCCGTTAAGAAGTACTTTGAGGGCGAGTCGCGCCGCGATTGGCCGACGGATGTCGCGCGCTACAACGAGCACCTGATTGACGACAAGCGTTTCCACGACGAGGCAGAGCTGCAGGCGTACATGCAGTACCGCTTTGACCTAGCCTGGTGCGAGCTCATGAACTACGCGCACAAGAAGGGCATCGAGGTCATCGGCGATATCCCGATGTATGTCTCGGACGATTCGGCCGATGCATGGAGCGAGCCCGAGAACTTCTGGTTGTCCGATACCGGTAAGGCAATCGAGATCTCCGGTGCGCCGCCCGATAACTTTGCGCCCGAGGGCCAGGTGTGGGGCAACCCAACGTTCCGCTGGGACCACATGAAGCAGAACGGCTATAACTGGTGGATGGATCGTCTGCGTCGTGCGTTTTCGCTCTACGACCGTGTGCGCCTGGATCACTTCCTGGGCTTCCACAGCTACTTTAGCATTCCCGCGGGTAAGGCCTGCGCCGACGGGCGTTGGCTGGCAGGCCCGGGCAAGGACCTGTTCCAGACCGCCTATGACGAGCTGGGGCCGCTCAACTTTATCGCCGAGGACCTGGGCTACCTGACGCCCGGCGTTCGCGCCATGGCTTCGACTTGCGGCTTCCCCGGTATGGACGTACTGGAGTTTAGCGATTACGACGTTCGTTGCGGCGTGCACCCTACGCCCGGCAAGATCCTGTACACATCGACGCATGACACGTCGACGCTCGCGGGTTGGTGCACGCGCTCCTTTGCGGGCGGCGACGAGCCGAGCGGTGTTGAGGTGGCAGCCAAGCTGATGAGCGACGCGCTGACAAGCGACGCTCCCCTGGTGATGATGCCGCTGCAGGACGTGCTGGGGCTTGGCGACGACACGCGCATGAACGTACCGGGCGTGGCCACGGGCAACTGGACCTGGCAGGCTGACGAGGCCGACGTTGCGGCCGCTGAGGGCAAAACCGCACAGCTCCTGCGCAACACGCATAGATTCTGGGGCGAAGCGTGATAAAACGCCCGATATAGGGTACAGTTACAGACGTTTGAATTTATGCGGGCAGAGTGATCTGCCCGCTTTGTGCTGAAAAGGAAGTATTATGGCGCGCTACGATTACAAGTGCTCGAGCTGCGGCAACGTGTTTGAGGTTGAGCATCCCATGTCCGAGAGTCCCGAGGTCGTGTGCCCCAGCTGCGGCGCTCCGGCATCCAAGACGTTCTCGGCCAGCGGCATCAAGTTCGACGGCAGCGGTTTCTACAACACCGACCAGCGCAGCGGCGGCTCCAGCACCAGCGCCACCAGCGGGTTCATCGCGAACCTATTCAGCCGAAACGGCAGACGACGCTCCTTCTCCACCGCCTTCGTCTTGCCGAACGCGCCCAGCATGTACAGGCCGAACGCCGCCATGATGACGCCGGCGACGATCGAGAACACGCGCTGGTTTCCGGTGAAGAACTGGCCGA
>URZJ01000112.1 GCA_900552395.1 uncultured Collinsella sp.
GCAGTAGCCACGAGCGGTTCAAGCCCCAGCTCGCGCGCATAATCTTCCTGCGTAAAAATCTCAATCAGCTCAAACGCACCGGTCTCGTCATCAAACGCAAAATGCAGCACCGAGCAATTGCCCGGCACGCGCTCGCGCTCGTCGGCTGCCGCTCCCCTCACGTGGTCCAAAAACTCCTTGATGGCCGAGGCATGGCTCACCGCGAGCACGCACGAGTGGTCCGGGCGTCGCATCAAATCGGTCAACGTCGCCACCATGCGCTCGCGCACCTGCATCTGCCCCTCGCCGCCAAACTGGCAGTAGAAGTCACGCCATGGGCGCTCGGGCATGAGCATCACGCGCTCGGCCTCAAAGTCGCCAAAGAACCACTCACGCAGGCCGTCCAGGCGCTCGTACGCCAAGCCCGGCCACATGTTGGCGATAGTCTGCTCGGTGCGATGAAGCGTGGAGGTGTAGGCATGGTCGGGCTCGATGCCGCGCGCACGTAAAAACATGCCGGCGCGCGCCGCCTGGTCGCAACCCAACTGCGTAAGCGGCGAGTCACTCCACCCCTGAATGATACGCTTAAGGTTGAATATCGTCTGTCCATGACGGGCCAGATACAGATCTTTATTCATAGGGGTCCTTTCGTTCGTTACCAACCCAAGAGCGAAAACGCCCCGTCGCAATAGCCAAAATGAAGCACGGCACCGTTGTCGGGTAGCTCTCCCCCGCCAGCCACATACTCAAGAAACTCCTGGCAGGCTGAGCCGTGGGAAACCGCCAGCACACAGTCGTGCTGCGGCCTGGCCATGATGCGGGACAGCGCCGCGACCATGCGCGACTGAAGCTGCACTTCCGACTCGCCGCCAAACGCGACCGGATAATCGCCCCAGGGCTGCGGCGGCATATCGCGATTTGATGTACCCTCCAGCGAGCCCAAGTGCCACTCGCGCAGGTCATCGACCAGCTCTATGGAACGACCCTCGCCAATGAGTAGCTCAGCCGTAGACCGCGCCCGGCCTAACGGCGAGGAATACACATGATCAAAGGCCACGCCACGCGCCGCAAACGCCGTACGCGCCGTCAGCGCCTGCTCGCGCCCGCGCGCCGTAAGCGGCGAATCGTGCCAGCCCTGCAAAATGCTCTGCACATTGAGCTCAGTCTGCCCATGCCGCACCAAATACAGATCTGCCACACACCCTCCCCTCGTACCACCACAAAGGGGACAGGAGCCTTTGTGGTGATTTTGCCGCCGGATTGCACCGCAACGACGCACAACTACAGCAGCACGTCGGCAAGCGGACGCTTGGGTACGTGGTGCACCTGCGCCTCGTCGCGCCAATAATTGATGGAGCCGTCGGGGTTGGAATCGATCGCATCGATCACCTGTGTCTCGGCCGGAACGCCAAACGCCATGATCAGCTTGAGCTCATACTTGTCGTTATCGAGCCCCATGGCATCGATCGCGCGGGGCGTAAAGGCCTTGAACATGCAGGCTGACACCTCGGGCGTGGCGCTGCGGGCGGCGAGCATCATCGTCTGCGCGGCAATGCCCGTGTCGACCTCGGTAATGGGAGCGGCAGGCTTGCCCGGAACGGCGCGCTCGGCCAAAATCGCGATATAGCCGGTCGGGCGCTCGCCCTCGGCAGGACCCGGCCAGTCCTTAAGCGCGCCGGCCCATGCAAGCTCATCAAATACGCGCGCGCAGTCCTCGGCACCGCTCACCACATGAAAACGCAGACGCTGAGCATTGGCACCGCAGGGAGCCAGGTGCGCCAGTTCCGCCAGCTCGAGCAAAAACTCGCGCGGCACGCGCATGGACTCGTCAAAGCGACGGCACGTACGGGCACGACGGACCAGCGCATCAAACGCTTCCAGACCGAGCTTTTCGCAACCTTGCTTTGCCATCGATTCGACACTCGACGGTGCCTCGGGAACTGCTTCGTTCATAGGGACCCCCAATACAAGCCAATTGTCCTTAGGAAAATCTAACCTAAAACGTAGGCAATAACGAACAGGGCTGCAATGTTCTACACCTGTTGAATAGAAAATCGCGACGTGGGGAACAACGGAAACAATTCGGGGCCTTTGGGTTACGTTTCGCCCTCCCCGACCCATACGTCAGCGCCTTTAAGCGATACTGGTTGTAACGATCAAGGCTTACGCCGCACGGAAAGGAGACATTATGGGCATCTTTAAGAACGATGACCAAAAATCGAGCCAGTTTGGATTTGACGAGAAAAGCATGGCGGGCAAAGCCGTCAAGGCCGTACGCTGGATCTACGCCATCACGGGCGTCTTAGCACTCATTGCTGGTATCGCGCTGCTTTTTGCACCCGCCAAGTCCCTCGTCTTTTTGACGACCGTCCTGGGTTTTTACTTTGTAATCACTGCTGCCATCAGACTGTTCACTGCCATTTTTGAGCCGCTGCTGCCCACCGGCTGGCGCGTGACGAGCATCATCTCCAACCTACTCATTATCTTGGGCGGCGTCATAATCCTGCGCAACCAGGCCTTCTCGACCGCGACGCTCACCACGATGGTGGTTATCGTGGCCGGCTTTGGCTGGATTGTCGAAGGTGTCATGTCCATTCTGGAGTCCGAGCTTTCGTCCAACCGCGCCCTCGCCATCCTGAGCGGCGCACTTTCCATCATCGCCGGCATGTTCGTGTTTATCTATCCGCTGTGGTCGGCCAAGATGCTCGTCATCTTTAGCGGCGCCGCGCTGCTGGTGTTTGGCGTAACGCTGATTGTTCGCGCTATTCAATTTGGCAAACTGGTGCGCTAGATGCCACGAACGCTCTTTATTGATGCAGACGCCTGCCCGGTCACGCGCGAGTCGATTGACTGCGCGCGGCGGGCGGGCGTCGCCGTTGTTATCGCCGGCAACAGCACGCAAAACCTGGAACGGCACATTCGCCGCGACGACCCGCGCGATGCCGAGCACGCGCGACGCGGCTTTTGGGTCACGACGCTCGACGCGAGCGTGGGCGCCGACAGCGCCGACTTTGCCATTGTCGAACGCCTGCAGGCGGGCGACGTGGTCGTGACGCAGGACATTGGCTTGGCGAGCATGGTGCTCGGGCGCGATGCCGCCGCTATCGGTGTGCGCGGGCGCGTCTACGACAAAGCAACCATCGACATGCAGCTGTTTATTCGCCACGAGGAAAAGAAGGTGCGCCGCGCCGGCGGACGCACTCGCGGGCCGGCGGCATTTACCAGCGAAGACCGCGCCCGCTTTAAACGCAACCTCACCGAGCTGCTGCGCTAACCAAGGTAGATTTTTGGGACATGTCCGGAAATCTACCTTTTTGTTTTGGCGATTGACGCGCATCCAACGCCCAAGTCATGGCGGTAGATTTTACGGTATACCCCAGTTTTTACGGCCTATCCCAAACATCTACTTAGAGGCCAAAGGCGGAAAGGATGAGACCCCAGCCCGCGCCGATGACGTACATCATAATCAGGAACACGGCATTTTCGCGGGCGCTGCGGTTGGTGCGGAACAGCACCAGATAACCCACGCCGGCGGAAATGAGCGTGCCGGCGAGCATCGGGGCCAGCTGCAGCGCGCCTTCCAGGTACAGTTGCGTGATGACGACGCTGGCCGAGCAGTTGGGGATCAGGCCGACGAGTGCCGAGCCCAGGACCGCAAGCGTCTCGTTGCCGCGCAGGAACTGCTCGATTGCGGACTCGCCGAACGTCTCGAGCACGGCAACCAGAATCAGCGTCACCAGGAAAATGAATACCGATACCTGCACGGTGTGGGAGATGGTGCTGCGGATAATCGACAGGACAGGCGTCCCTTCGTGGGAATGGGAGTGACCGTGACCATCATGGTGTTCATATTCGCCCTCATGACCGTGATCGTGGCCATGTCCGTGTTCGTGCTCGTCCTCGTCTTCATCACAACCGCAATGGTCGCGCTCGCACAACTCGTGGATGTGGTCGGCGCTCACGCCCGCCTCGGCCACCTCGTCGATGATGTCACCGCCGCTGTGGTCGTCATGCGCGCAGTTAACGTGCGCCGGATTGACAGTGGTCCCCAACACGGTACGACGAATCGCCGCATGCGCGCGGGCGTTGCGACGCAGACCGCGAATGGCGGCATCTACGATAAAGCCCGTGACCAGTGCGATAAGCGCTTTCGAAGCCAAAAGCATCGCCATAGTCTGCACGGGAACCTGCTCGGCAAGTAGCAGCGGCAGCATCTCGTCGGAGGTCGAAAGGAACACCGCCACCAACGTGCCCAAGGTCACGACACGGCCGGCGTACAGCGTTGCTGCCATGGCCGAAAATCCGCACTGCGGCACAATGCCCAGCAGCGAGCCAACCACGGGACCCGCAGCGCCGGCGCGCTTGATAGCGCCGTTGACGCGGTCGCCCGCAACGTGCTCAAGTGTCTCGAGAGCAAGATACGTCACCAACAAAAACGGCACCAGCGACAGCGTGTCCTTGCCGGCGTCGAGCAGAATATCAATCAGTAAATCCATGACGGATGGAACCTTTCGTGTCTTTCGGCAGCATTGTAAAAGTCCTAGCGGTCAACTAGGGTATTGTAGTTGTCCCGGGCGCGGTGCCAATAGTTGCCTATGGTAAACTATCATCTCGCCATAACTCAGTAACCTCGAGCCGCACAACGCGGCCCGTCCAAGGAGTAGCATATGAACGTATCGCAAGCACTCGAATACGAGCGCCAGCCGTTTATCCCCATGTTTATCTACGGCGACCACGGCGCCATGGAGTCCGAGCGCCAGAAGGGCGAGGAGGCCCTCAAGGTGCTCGAGACCGAGTACTTTACCGCCGAGGGCGACCCCGGCTTCGACTTTGCCACCGTGCGCGACCTGGCCGACCGCAACCGCGACCTGTGCGACCAGATTGGCGAGGCGCGTCTGCGCAACGTGACGCCCGCGACGCTCTCGCGCGGCCTGTCCGATGCCGACACCTGCGCCGCCATCGGCAAGATGCAAAAGCGCACCGCCGCGTCCGTTATGCGCGAAATCCGCGGCGACCGCGACGCGCTCGGCGTGGCCTACGCCCGCAAGCCCATCCAGGGCACCGTGCTCGGTATCGACATCGAGACCACCGGACGTGCACCCGAGCGCGGCTATATCATCAACGTGGGCTGGGAGATCATGGAGCTCACCAGCGACGCCGTCCCGCATGACGCCGAGGCACACTACTGCGGCCTGCCCGACATCTACCGCGGCGAAGATGTGCCGCTGTCGAATATCCACCACATTACTTGGGACGACATCGACGGCAAAACGCCCTTCCGCGAGAACAAGGAGCTGCAAAAGCAGCTGCTCAAGCTTATGAAGAAGTACCCGTACATGGCGCATAACGCCGCCTTTGAGGACAGCTGGTTCAAGATTCACCTGGACGGTTACGCCGAGGCACGCCGCGCGGGTAAGATCATCGTCATCGACTCGCGCCAGATCTGCCGCAGCCTGGACGCCGACGTGCGCTCGCTCCCCCGCGAGTCCGCCCCAGCCGCGCTCGAGAACTGGGCGCGCCGCCGTGGAACCCTCGCCGCCGACGCCAACGAGCAGCATCTGGGTCTGGATGACACCGACCTCATGCTCCGCACGGTACAGGCCGAGTTCAACCTCAAGAACCTGTTTGCGAAATAACCGATCCATCTGCGGGAGCGCCTGCCAGGCACAGTGCAATCCGTCTGGGCACACCGGCACGCAGTAAACTAGGGCGCAGTCTTATGGCTGCACCCTAGTTTTAATCAAAACGAGCAAATACGCATGCTTCACATAGTCGGCAGGTTGGCCCACCTACTTTTTTCGAGTTGTTCGGCCAGCTGAACCACTAGTCGAGGCCCCTTGAACCGCAATCGAGCGCTATAGTCGCCCCAATTTCGCAACCAAGCCCTATAAATCTACCTGAATCAATTCGAATAGGACGTTGCGATCGCACCATTCGTATAGGATAAGGCCGAATAACTCAAATTATGTTGGTGAGGCATCTGAGCGGTGGGCAAAAACGCTTAGAAGCTACGAATCCGCAACTAAAGTTCACCAAAATGGGGCAGCCGACAGAAACCTCCCCAGCCGAAGCTGCCCCCCTCAATACGACAGCTCAAAAACCCACCGTTCGCAGAAGATAAGCCGCGCCCCAATACCGTTGCCCGAAGTTTCGAGCGTATATGGCGTCCGCTATGCCATCAT
>URZJ01000113.1 GCA_900552395.1 uncultured Collinsella sp.
GAGCTCCAGCTCAAACAAAGCGGGCCTGCCCGTCGCGGGGGCAAGACTTACGGGATAGACTGTCCGCGCTCCCGTCAGCTGGTTATAAACCGAAAACGACAGCTCCATACGACCGCGAAACATAAGCGGGCGATCCAGTGTGATGCGCAATACAAGAGGCGCGTTGACAACACACGACCGGGGAAGCTCAAAGCTAAGCTTGAGCAGGGCAACGCTCGAACGGCACGCCGCCACCGTAATCACGGGCATGGCGATCAACGCCGCGGCAGCAGCGAGCGCGGCCGCATTGGCGGTAAACACAAACGTGGCGAGCAGGAGCGCGACGGACACGATATAGGTAATCTTGTTGGCAATCATGGGCGTAACGTAGGACGCAAAAGGTAAACGATCCGCTACGAGCGGCCGCGAACCTGACCCATAGACGGGGCGGGAACGGCAGCGAGGATGCGGTCGAGGACGTCGGCGGCGCCAATCGATTCAATACGCGCCTGGGGGCGTAAAACGAGACGGTGGGCGCAAACAGCCTTAAATACCTCGCGCACGTCCTCGGGCACCACATAGTCGCGCTCACGAATCAATGCGCAGGCGCGCGCCATGCGGGTGAGCGCGATAATGCCGCGGGGGCTCACGCCCAGCTCGACAAGATCGTCATTACGGGTCTCCTCGCACAGGCGGACGATATAATCCAGCACCGTGTCGGCAACCTGTACATTGCCCAGGTAGTTTTGGATATCGAGCAGATCATCGCAGGCAACCATGGGCTTAATGTCGTCGAGCGGGTTGACATAGCGACGGGCCTTGAGGATATCGATCTGGTCCTGGCGCGACGGATAGCCAACGGACAGACGAACCATAAAGCGATCGAGCTGGCTATCGGGCAGCGGTTGCGTGCCCGCCGAGCCCACCGGGTTCTCGGTTGCGATACACACAAAGGGACGCGGGACCTGATGCGTCTGCCCGTCGATAGTCACCGCGCGCTCTTCCATAACCTCGAGCAGGGCCGACTGCGTCTTAGCGCTGGTACGGTTAATCTCGTCGCCCAGCAGCATGTTGCAGTTGACGGCGCCCCACACAAAGCGAAACGTACCGGAGTCGCGGTCGAACATCGTAAAGCCCGTAATGTCCGAGGGCAGCGTATCGGGCGTAAATTGCACACGCTTAAAGTCCAGACCCAGCGTGCGCGAAAGCGCCAGGGCCAGCGTCGTCTTGCCGGTACCGGGCACATCCTCTAACAGGATATGACCGCCAGCGTAGATAGCCATGAGGGCCTTCTCAATCACATCGTGCTTGCCCAGCAGGGCGCGGCTCACTTCGTTGATGATGCTGCTTGACTGTTCGACGATCACGGTTACTCATTTCCTCGGTAAGCTGCCTCGGCCGTCGCGGCCGCCAGCTGTGCTTTCAAAACGTTCAGATCAATGGGCTTGCCCACATGTCCGTTCATGCCCGCGGCGAGCGAGCGCTCAACGTCCTCGGTGTAGTCATTGGCGGAAAGCGCAATGATGGGAATGGCGGCGGCATCCTCATGATTAAGTCCTCGTATCTGCTCGGCCGCTTCCCAGCCGTTGAGCACGGGCATCTGAATATCCATGAGGATCGCATCGTACGTACCCGCGGGCATGCTCCGGAATCGCTCAACGACCGCTTGGCCGTTCTCGGCACGCTCGGCCGCCGCGCCTCGTCTTGCCAGCAGCTCAATCACGATCATGGCATTGATTTCGTTATCCTCGGCCAACAGGAATCGCTTGCCCTCAAACTGGTAGGTAAACGACGAACCAAGGGGATCGGGAGCCGTCTCGAGCGTCTGCCCTTTGAGTTTAAGGTCCTCAACCTGCTCGGACGTGGCCAGGCGCAGCGGGATGTAGGCCGAAAACGTTGAGCCACGACCGGGCTCGGTATCGACGACGATCTCGCCGCCCATCAGGTCGACGAGCGCGCTCGTAATGGCCATGCCCAGGCCCGTTCCGCCGTAGCGGCGCGCGATGGTGCGGTCCTCCTGCTCAAACGGCTTAAAGATTTTGCTGACGTAGCGAGGATCCATACCCTTGCCCGTGTCGCGCACGCGCAGCATATAGCTCACGCCGCCGTCTGCCTGGTACATCTCGCGCAGAGTCACGGTAACGCTGCCGCCCTGCTCGGTAAACTTGACCGCATTGGAGATAAAGTTGATGACGATCTGCGACAGGCGCATGCGGTCGCCCACGACAAAAACGTTTTCGCAGTCCTCCAGATTGACCGAGTACGTAAGCCCTTTGTCGGCTGCCTGCGAGCTAAACATGCGCTCGATCTCGTCGGCAAACAGACGCATATCAAACGGCGCATCGTCAAGGCGCACGCGCCCGCTGTTGAGGCGGCTCATATCGAGCATATCGTTGATAAGCGAAAGCAAGTAGGCCGAAAGCTGCGAGGCGCGAGACAAGTCGTCCATCAGGCGAGGCTCATCTGCATGATGCTCGCGAGCAAGCGAAATCATGCCCTCGATGCCATTGAGCGGCGTGCGGATCTCGTGGCTCATCTGGTTCATATAGTCCGTGCGCGCGTTGGCGGTCCCGACGGCGCGATCGCGCTCGGACTCCGCTTTGGCGATACGCTCGTTTTCGGTCGTCACATCGACTGCAGAAACCAGGTACTGCGTGCCGTCTTGAATGAGCGCAATCGTAAACCTAATGCTGAGCTGCGTTTTTTCTCCATGGGGCGCATGGTAGGAGCACAGAAGGTTCAGCGGAGTCGCGTGGTCCCAGTCCCTCACCTGTCGCTGTATGCGAACACGGTCGCTATCGGGAATAAAACGGTACAGCGTCTCGATGTCGTCGCCAATACGCTCGGGCGATACGCCAAAGACGCGTTCAAAATTTGGGGTGATATAGAGCGGAAGACAGTCGCTGGCACGCAAGACCAGCGCAACGTTGGGCCCTTGCTGCGCAAGCGCCTCTTCAAACAGTCGACGCGCTCGGTCCGCGTCGCGCTTCTCGTGTGAACCGAACAGCCCCAATATGCCCCCTTTTATATTTCGGGGTTTAGTCTACCAGCTCAAAGGCACTTTACAGAGATAATACCCAGCTAAAGTTAGCAATTAATGATGCAAAACGCGCCCGAGGCAACCTTGCCATCGGACGCGTTTCCTATTCGGGCCAAATAAACTGGGTACGGTCTGCCTCGCCACCGTCAATGAGCAGGCTCTGCCCGGTCATAAACCGGTTGGTCACGCCCACAAAGTAGATCCACTCGGCGATCTCTTGGGCGGTGGCCCAGCGTTTAAGCGGCGTGAGCTCCATAATCTGGTTCCACAGGTGTTCGTCTTCCATCACGCAACGGTTGAGCGGCGTGATAACGCCGCCCGGGTCCACACTGTTGGCGATGGCCTGCGGCGCCAAGCGGTTTGCAAGGTTCTTGGTGTAGGCGATAACGCCGCCCTTGCTGGCAGCATAGGCGGGAAACTCCGATCCCGTATGCCCGCTCGCCGACCCCACATTGACCACGGATGTAATAGCCGGCGCCGGCTTGGCGGCAAGCCCCTCCCCCACAAAGGCGTAGCGCTCGGTCACGTTGATGGTGCCGCACAGGTTGGCGGCAATATCGTCGGCCGAGTCCTGCGTACCAGCAACATTCACGATCACCTGGGGTTCAAGCTCGCCTGGAAACGAGTCCGGCTCGCGGACATCGACGATCAGATGGCGATAGCGCTCGTGCTCGATCGCTGCCGGCAGCAAATCAAAGCCCACGACCTCGTGGCCCTCGTCCAAAAAGCATTGCACGCACGCGGCTCCGATACCGCCCGAAGCGCCCGTGATCAAAACCCGCATACTTGCTCCTTAGGCGGTTGCGTGGCGCTCGAGATACTCGGCGCCCACATTCTCGCGCTCCCAGCCGCGCACGACCTTGTAGCCCACAGGGCTCAGGAAGACCTCGCACAGCAGCTCGGCAACAGCGCCGGTCAGCGAGCACATAAGGACCTGCACCCAGGTCCAACCAAAGAACGTGTGGCTCACCACAATGGCAAAGACCAGGTTGTCGATAAACTGGCCAACGCCTGTAGACACATAGGAGCGGAAGGCAAAGCTCGCAAAGTTATTCTTTTTGAGCATACGGCCGAGCGACTGGTTGAGCGTGGAGTTAACGACGGCAGAGACGAGCATGGCGAGCGAAGATCCAAACACCACGTACCAGGTGCCGCCGATGGTGGCGTTAAGGGCGGTGTTGACCTCGATCATACCCGTGTCGTAGTAGGCGCCCCACATGCCGGGCGTGAGCGAGCATGCCCAAAAGCACAGGCTCACAGCCAGGTTGACCAGCAGTGCGAGGATAGAGATTTTGATGGATGCCTTGGCGCCAAAGCGCTTGCAGATCATGTCCTGGCACAAAAACGAAACCCAGCTCACCACAAAGCCGCAATCGAGTGCCAGATACGGCAGGCTGATGAGCTCTTTGTTGGCCAGCAGGTTCATCATGATAACGCTCACGATAAACAGCGAAACCGTTGCCGCGGGAATGCTCCGCAACAGGACCTTGTAGTCCTCCATGACCTTCTTGATCATTATGTACTCCTTTGGTTTTAGGTTTAACGAGCAGGATATCGGACCCGAACTGCTCGGCCGCCACGGTCTTGAGGCGACGGTGGGTATGATAGCCGCTCACGCGGCGGCAGGCAAGCAAACGGCGCGGCGGCCCCACAGGATCACCGCGCCGGTGCGCTAAAACGTTACGTTGCCGAACTCCGACAGGACAAGGTCGGGGTTGTGGTCGGTAGCCCAGTCCACGTTCCACGGGCTCGTGAACAGCAGCAGTTTGCCGCCGCGCATGTCCTCGACGCGCAGGGTATCGCGCGTGAGCGAAAGGCCCGGGATATCGATGGTGTCGGGGTCGTTTTGGATCCAGCGGATGTCCGTATAGGGCAGCGGCTGGCGACGAACCTCAACACGGTACTCGGCCTTGAGGCGGCGCTCGAGTACCTCAAACTGCAGCACGCCGACCACGCCCACGATGACGCTCTCCATGCCGGCACCCAGCTCGCGGAAGATCTGGATGGCGCCCTCCTGGGCAAGCTCCTCCATGCCCTTCACAAACTGCTTGCGCTTGAGCGTGTCGACCTGCGTAATGCGGGCAAACATCTCGGGGGCAAACGTCGGGATCTGCGGATACTGCACGTGGCGCTTGCCGGAGCACACGGTGTCGCCGATGCTAAAGATACCGGGATCGAACAGGCCCACGATGTCGCCGGCGTACGCCTCGTCCACGATGGCGCGATCGTCGGCCATCATCGAGGTGCCCGTAGCCAGCTTGAGCTTGCGGTTGCCCTGCACATGGAAGGCATCCATGCCGCGCTCGAACTTGCCCGAGCAAATGCGCACAAAGGCAATGCGATCGCGATGGTTCTTGTCCATGTTGGCCTGGATCTTAAACACGAAGCCGCTAAAGTCGTTCTCGGCGGGCGCGACCGGCTCGCTGGTGAGTGTATCGGTATAGGCGCGCGGCGTCGGGGCCAGACGCAGGAACTCTTTAAGGAAGGGCTCCACACCAAAGTTGGTGAGTGCCGAGCCAAAGAACGCCGGGCTCAGCTTGCCGCAGGCCACGGCATCCAGGTCGAGCTCGTCGCCGGCGCCATCGAGCAGCTCGATGTCGTCCATCAGGTTCTTGTGGTTCTCCTCGCCAATAAGCTCGTCCATGGCCGGATCGCCCAGCTCGGCCTCGACCTCGGCGACCTTCTTGGTGGCGTTGGCGTGGCCGTCGCCCTCAAAGGCAATGACGCGACGGGTCTGACGATCGAACACGCCGCGGAAGTTGCGCCCGCTGCCGATCGGCCAGTTCATGGGATACGTATTGATACCCAGGACGTTCTCGATCTCTTCCATGAGCTCAAACGGATCGCGAGCCTCGTGGTCGAGCTTGTTCACAAAGGTAAAGATGGGAATATGGCGCAGCGTACAGACCTTAAAGAGCTTTTTGGTCTGGGCCTCGACGCCCTTAGCGCCGTCGATGACCATGACTGCGGCGTCGGCGGCCATAAGGGTACGGTAGGTATCCTCCGAGAAGTCCTGGTGGCCGGGGGTATCGAGGATGTTGACGCAGGCGCCGTTGTAGGTGAACTGCAGCACCGAGGAGGTAACGGAAATACCGCGCTCCTTCTCGATGTCCATCCAGTCCG
>URZJ01000114.1 GCA_900552395.1 uncultured Collinsella sp.
CGAGTTCCGCACGAGCCGGAGAGCACTTAATGTGCTCTCCGTGCGAGCAGGACTGCCCGAGCAGGCAACCTAATGCCTTCCGGGCGGCCATGGACCAACCAGCTTCAAGCCGCAGCTACGACAGCGCAATGCCGCCGAGCCAGCCCCAACGCACGCCAGAGCCAGTACCATAAAAGCTAATGAACGAATCGAGCGACTTCGATGTAATGGCACCCTCGTTGCTCATAACGATGCCGCCGCCAACGTAGATACCCACATGACCGTAGATAAGGCCCGGAGCACCCGTGCCGCTGTGCGAGGAATCGGCCACGATCATGCCCACCTGCAGCGCCGAGCGATCGGAGCTATAGCACCAGGCGTTGAACATGTCGCAGGCGTTGCCGCCAAAGTAGCCAACGCCGGCGTTACGGAAGACATTGGTAACCCACGCCGCGCACCAGTTCTGACCCGGCGAAGGCGTGGAGTAGCACGCGTTGACGACAGCCTGCTGCTTGCCCGAGCCGGCATTCTGCTGCGGAGTTCCGGGCGCATACGATCCACCGCCCGAGCTCGAACCACCCGAGTAGGAATTGTTCTTGTTCGCGGCGGCCGCGGCAGCGGCGGCCTTCCTGGCAGCCTCCTCGGCCTGGGCGGCAGCGAGAATCTCGGAATCACGCTGAGCCATGAGCTCCTTGACGTCGTCGGAAAGACCGTTCAGCACGGTCTGGACCTCTTGTTGCTTGGCCTGCATATCCTGCATCTGAGCCGTCTGCTGATCCTTGAGTTTCTCCAGGTCAGCCTTTTGTGCTTCGAGCTCGGTCTTCTGTGCGTCGAGCTCGGCCTGAATCGTCTGGATGTCCTCGATGGCATCGCGGTCGCTCTTGTTGATCTTCTCAACGTAATGCGCGTTGGCAACGAGCTCCTCAAACGAGCCAGAGGCCAGCAGCAGCGACAGGATGTTCGTGCCGCCGGACTTGTAGCTGGCGGCCACGCGATCGGAAAGGTCGTTACGCTTCTTCTTGAGCTCGGCCTTCTTTTCATCGATCTGGGCCTGTGTGTCGTCAATCTTGCCCTGGACATTCTCAATGTCGTTGAGGGTCTGGGCATTCTTGTTGGCCAGCGCCGCATACTCATTTGCGATGCCGTCGAGCTGGGCCTGGACCTCGTCGAGCTGGGCCTGGGCGGCATTCAATTTATCGGTGGTTTCTTTGGAAGCCTCCGCCGCATGGGCGCGAGCGGGCAGGCCAAAAAGAACTGCCGCAGAAGCGGCGCCGAACAGGGCCTTGAGGGCAGTGCGGCGCGAAAGCTCCTGGGAAAGGATGGAATCGCTGTTTGGTGACATATGTACTCCGTTACATGCTTATTTATATGTCGCTCAACTCATACATACTAGCGTACATATGGCGCGTCCCAACTATTTCCACGAACGGCAGGAAACTGCAAGGTCGGCGGCTCGTAAGCAATTGTTTAATTTGAGGTAACAATTGGGCAAGCTCTTATATGAGTACGTTAACATAATCCTCTGCTTTTCCTCAGCGCACGATTTGGGCGTCCCCGCCTGCGCTATACTCCCCTCTAGAAGTGTTCCTGATTCGATAGGAGACTACATGTCCAAAGCACTCGACCCCAAAGACACCTGCGTCCTCGTTACCGGTGGCGCCGGCTTTATCGGCTCGCACACCGTTGTTCAGCTGCTCGAGGGCGGCTACCAGGTCGTCATCGTCGACGATCTCTCCAACTCCAGCGCTGTCGCCGTCGACCGCGTCAAGACCATCGTGGGCGAGGAGGCTGCCAAAAACCTCACCTTCTACGAGGCCAACGTGCTCGACCGCGAGGCCATGAACAAGATCTTCGATACCCATCAGATCGACCGCGTCATCCACTTTGCCGGCTTTAAGGCCGTCGGCGAGTCGGTGAGCAAGCCCGTCGAGTACTACCACAACAACATCGAGAACACCCTGGTGCTCATCGACGTCATGCGCAATCATGGCTGCAAGTCCATCATCTTCTCGAGTTCCTCGACCGTCTACGGCGACCCGGACAACCCGCCCGTCACCGAGGAAGACCCCAAGAAGCCCGCAACCAACCCCTATGGCTGGACCAAGTGGATGATCGAGCAGATCCTTATGGACGTCCACACCGCCGACCCCGAGTGGGACGTCGTGCTGCTCCGTTACTTCAACCCCATCGGCGCTCATCCGTCGGGCCTGATCGGCGAGGACCCCAAGGGCATCCCCAACAACCTGGTGCCCTATGTCGCCCAGGTCGCCGTGGGCAAGCTCGAGGCCGTTCAGGTCTTTGGCAACGACTACCCCACCCCCGACGGCACCGGCGTGCGCGACTACATCCACGTGTGCGATCTGGCCTCTGGTCACGTTGCCGCCCTTAACTGGATGAACGGCAAGACCGGCGTCGAGATCTTTAACCTGGGCACCGGCACCGGCACCTCGGTACTCGAGGTCGTCGCCGCCTTCTCCAAGGCTTGTGGCAAGGAGCTGCCCTACGTGATCCGCGAGCGCCGCGCCGGCGACATCGCTGCCAACTGGTGCGATGCCTCCAAGGCCGAGCGCATGATGGGCTGGAAGGCCCAGTACGACATCGCGGACATGTGCCGCGATAGCTGGAACTGGCAGAGCCACAACCCCAACGGCTTCGCCGACGCCGAGTAGCAAAAACCTACATACCTCACGTTGTGAGGTCGGGGCTTTTTCATGGCATGTAGCCATTCGCCGAAAATCGACCAACTTTTTTATCTTGCCTGTACATGTTTAAACAACATGTTTTACAATAGGCGTATCGAATCAGAACATCGGAGGCGGACTGCACACCCATCGGCAGGCCGACCCCACAACAAGAAGGTTGGTGAGCGCATTCATGGAGCGTGCAAGCGGCGTCCTCATGCCCGTCTCATCTCTGCCCGGACCATACGGAATCGGCGGCTTTGGCTGGAATGCCTACGACTTCGTCGATTTTCTCGCCTCGTGCAAACAACATTACTGGCAGATTCTGCCCCTTACGACGACCAGCTATGGCGATTCGCCTTATCAGTCGTTCTCGGCCCGCGCAGGCAACCCCAACTTTATCGACTTTGCCGAGCTTATCGAGGCAGGGTATCTGGAGCAGCGCGATATCGATGGCGTGTATCTGGGATCCGACCCCAGCAATGTCGACTACGGTGCTATTTTTGGCGGCCGCCGTCAGATTCTCGACCGCGCCGCCGAGCGCTTTGCTGCCGACAAGCCGGCCGATTTCGATGACTTTATCCAGGCCAACGAGGACTGGCTCATCCCCTACTGTGAGTTCATGACCGTCAAAGAGGAGTGCGGTCTCAGGGCGTTTTGGGAGTGGCCCGCGGAGCTCCGCGCCCGCGGCGAGGCTTCCGCCAAGGTCTGCGCCGACCATCCGGCGCGTATGCTCTACCACCAGATGACGCAGTACTTCTTCGATCGCCAGTGGAGCCGCCTCAAGGCCTATGCCAACGAGCGCGACATTCTCATCATCGGCGACCTGCCCATCTATGTCTCGCGTGACTCCGTCGAGATGTGGGCGACACCTGAGCTCTTTAAGATCGACGCCGCCGGCAATCCCGTGAGCGTCGCCGGCACGCCGCCCGACCAGTTCTCGGCCACCGGCCAGTACTGGGGCAACCCCATCTACGACTGGGACGCCATGGAGGCCGACGGCTTCTCCTGGTGGGAGGGCCGCATTCGCGCCGCCCTCGACATGTACGACGTCATCCGCCTGGATCACTTCCGCGGCTTCGAGGCCTATTGGGAGGTGCCGTTCTCCTCGCCTGATTCGTCCTACGGTTCGTGGACGCAGGGTCCCGGCCTCAAGCTCTTCAAGACACTCGAGGAAAAGCTCGGCACGCTGCCCATCATCGCCGAGGACCTGGGCTTCCTCACCCCCGGCGTCATCGACATGCGCGACAACTCGGGCTTCCCCGGCATGAAGATCCTGCAGTTTGCCTTTGAGGGCACCAACTCGTACTACCTGCCGCATAACTACATCGCCAACACCGTCGCCTATGTGGGCACCCACGATAACGAGACGGCGCGCGGTTGGTTTGAGGGAACGGCCACCCCGCGTCAGCGCGAGCAGGCAGCCCTGTACACCCATCAGCAGGCCGGCGAACCCATGGCAGATGCACTCAATCGCACCATCGCCGCCAGCGTGAGCGACACGTGCATCTACACCATGCAGGACCTGCTCAACTTGGGCAACGAGGCGCGCATCAACACCCCTGCCACGCTGGGCGGCAACTGGACCTGGCGCATGCTCGACGGCGCCATCACCCGCGAGCTCGAGCACAAACTCACCGACTGGACCGAGACCTACTTCCGCATCCCGTCGGAAGCCGAAATCGAGCTTCCTCAATAGGAGCTACCGCGCCCGACCCCTCCCCACCGTGCGGACGCGCTTGCTTTTCCCGCGCGAGGCCACCCCAATCCCCTCGCGCGGGCTTCTTATGAATTTCAGACATGAAACAACCCATCACAGGAGAAAACATGCCCCAAATTAACCTCATGGAACTCGCCGAGCAGTCTTTTGGCACCTCGCTCGAGCAGCTCGACGACCGTCGCATTTACAAGCTGCTGGTCAAACTCGTGCAGGAGCGCTCCGCCACCTGCCCGCTCAACAACGGCAAGAAAAAGCTCTATTACATTTCCGCCGAATTTTTGATCGGCAAGCTGCTCATCAACAACATGATCGACCTCGGCATCTACGACGAAGTTAAGGACCAGCTCACCGCCGCAGGCCACGACCTCAACAAGATCGAGGAATTCGAGGTCGAGCCGTCGCTCGGCAACGGCGGCCTGGGCCGCCTGGCCGCGTGCTTCCTGGATTCCATCGCCACGCTGGGCTTGACCGGCGATGGCGTGGGCCTCAACTATCACTGCGGTCTGTTCCGTCAGCGCTTTGTCGACAACCAGCAGAAGGCCGTCCCCGACGAGTGGCTCGGTGAGCAGGACATCCTAGTCGACGATGACCGCTCCTACACCGTCGAGTTCGGCGATTTTGCCGTTACCTCCAAGCTCGTCAACATCGATGTGCCCGGTTACGACCAGCCCACCAAAAACCGCCTGCGCCTGTTCGACCTGGCGAGCGTCGACGACGGCCTGGTCCCCGGCAGCTCCATCGACTTCGACAAGACCGAGATCGCCAAGAACCTCACCTTGTTCCTCTACCCCGACGATTCCGACGAGCAGGGCCGCCTACTTCGCATCTATCAGGAGTACTTCATGGTGAGCAACGCCGCCCAGCTCCTGATCGACGAGGCCGTCGAGCGCGGCAGCAACCTGCACGATCTGGCCGACTACGCCGTGGTCCAAATTAACGACACGCACCCCACCATGGTCATCCCCGAGCTCATTCGCTTGCTCACCACCGAGCATGGCATCGAGTTTGACGAGGCCGTGACCATCGTACGCTCCATGGTCGCCTACACTAACCACACGATTCTTGCCGAGGCGCTCGAGAAGTGGCCGCTCGCCAGCCTGCAGAAGGTCTCCCCTGCCATCGCCGACATTATCGTCAAGCTCGATGAGATCGCGAAGGCCGAGCACGATGACCCGCGCGTCGCCATCATCGACGAGTATGAGACCGTCCACATGGCCCACATGGACATCCACTTTGGCTTCTCCATCAACGGCGTCGCCGCGCTGCACACCAAGATCCTGGAGGACACCGAGCTCCATCCGTTCTACGAGATCTATCCCGAAAAGTTCTCCAACAAGACCAACGGCATCACCTTCCGTCGCTGGATTCATGGTGCCAACCCCGCGCTCGCCAGCCTGCTCGACGATGTGATCGGCACCGATTGGCGCAGCACCGGCGATCTGAACAAGCTCGCCGAATTCGCCGACGACAAGGACGTTCTTGAGCGCCTGGCCGCCACCAAGGTCGAGGCCAAGGCCATCATGCGCGAGTTCATGGCGCTCGAGCAGGGCGTGACCATTCCCTCCAACGCCATCATCGACGTCCAGGTCAAGCGCATCCACGAGTACAAGCGCCAGCAGATGCTCGCGCTCTACATCATCTGGAAGTACCTCGATATCAAGAACGGCAACAGACCTAAGCACCCCGTCACCATTATCTTTGGCGGCAAGGCGGCGCCTGCCTACACTATCGCGCAGGACATCATCCATCTGATCCTGACG
>URZJ01000115.1 GCA_900552395.1 uncultured Collinsella sp.
CCTATACCCCCATGGGGTGTTCCCATCTTACTCCAAACTCGTGTCGGTTCGGTCAATTAGTTTCCCGCTTCAAACTTTTTTGTTGACCTGGGCTTACTTTCGTGTATAAGTTTTCCTAGGCTAACAACTGAGGACCCGAAAGGAGCATCGTGACTCGAACCATTGACATCCCAACATACCAAACGGCTGTCGTGCGCAACTGCTCCCCCACGCTCGCAGGTATCAAGCCGGCTTCGCTCTTCACCTATCCCGGCGTCTACGCCAACCAAAACGGAAAGCCCGGCACCGCCCATATCGAAGAGCGACGCTCTCGCCTGCTCGCCGTCATAGCCCAATGCAACCGCGAGCTCCAGCCACTCGGGATCCATATGAGCGTTTTGGTCTGGCGCCCCTGCGGAGCGCTCATCTATGTGTACCGCCCTGCGGACCTCATGCGATACCTCTCCGACCCTCGCGCCACGACGGCGCTTGCCGCCGAAGGTTACGATGTCCACAACCTACCCGCATCCCTGGTGCATCTCGCCGCGCGCATCACGCTGGCAAGCAGCAATGCCGCAGAAAGCGCCTATGACGACAGCGTGTGCGCACTCGCGCGAAATAGGCACTGCGATACGGGGTGCACCTGCGAGTTCCCCCACGAAATTGGCTACTTTTTGGGCTACCCCTACGACGATGTCCACGAGTTCATCGTCCAACATGGCGAGAACTACAAGGTCTTTGGGGCTTGGAAGGTCTACACAAATGTCGAGCAAGCGCTTACGACGTTCGACTCCTACCGCGCCTGCACGCAACACTTCACCTATGTCTATCAGCAGGGCTACAGCCTGGCACAACTTGCCCAGGCGACCCGATAGAACGTACAAACCGCGACGCTACGCCGCACAACCGAAAGGACTCAACATGAGCAAGATCGCCGTCGTTTACTGGAGCGGCACGGGCAATACCGAGGCCATGGCCAACTTCGTCTCCGAGGGCATGACGTCAGCCGGAGCCGATGCCGAGGTCATCCCCTGCGCCGACTTCTCCGCCGACAAGGTCGCCAACTACGATGCTTTCGCTTTCGGCTGCCCCGCCATGGGCTCCGAGGAGCTCGAGAATGACGAGTTCCAGCCGATGTGGGACGAAGTCAAGGAAGTCCTCGGCGACAAGAAGGTCGTCCTTTTTGGATCCTACTCGTGGGCCGAGGGCGAATGGATGGACAACTGGAAGGCAGACGCCGACGAGGCAGGTGTCAACGTCGTCGATTCCGTCATCTGCTACGACGCTCCCGACGATGAGGGCGAGGCGGCCTGCCGCGCCCTTGGAGCCGAGCTCGCCTAGCGGCAATGAGCTCCGCCCATAACGAGCTCTGCACCAAAACACATTCGCATCCCAACAAAAACGGGAGCCGGATCACATCCGGCTCCCGTTTTCTGTTATGTCAGTCATATAAAGCGGCTACGAGATATTTCCCAAGAACGCCTTGGTGCGCTCGCTCTTGGGGTGGTCGAAGACCTCGCTCGGCGTACCCTCTTCCACGATAACGCCGCCGTCCATAAAGACGACGCGGTCGGCGACGTCGCGGGCAAAGCCCATCTCATGCGTCACGACGATCATGGTCATACCGTCACGTGCAAGATCGCGCATAACGCCAAGAACGTCGCGAACCAGCTCGGGGTCGAGCGCCGACGTGGCCTCGTCAAAGAGCATGACGTGAGGGTTCATCGACAGGGCGCGGGCGATGGCAACGCGCTGCTGCTGGCCACCCGAGAGCTGGCTCGGCATAAAGTCGATGCGCTCGGCAAGACCGACCTTGGTCAGCTCCTCGATAGCGATTTTCTCGGCCTCTTCCTTGCTGCGCTTGAGTACCTTTTGCTGTGCGAGCATGACGTTCTTTTTGACTGACAGGTGCGGGAACAAATTGAACTGCTGGAACACCATACCCAGATGCGTACGTACCTTGTTAAGGTCGACGCCCTTGGCGCAAACGTCCACGCCCTCAACGACGATCGAGCCGCTCGTGGGATGCTCCAGACGATTGATGCAGCGAAGCACCGTCGACTTGCCCGAGTCCGAAGGACCCAGATCGATATCGCGCAGGACCACGTTATCGCCGAAGGCCTTCTGGAGGTTCTTGATGCTGACGACGACCTCGTTCGAGTTATTGGTTTCGCTCATGATAGGACCTCCTTACAGACCGGCGATGTGGTCGGCGGGCGTCGCGACGACCTGTCCAGCGCTCTTGGCGGGACGCTTCTTCTTGGTTTCGGCCGTCCCCAGAAGCCTCGCCTCAAGACCGCTCACCAAGCGAGCAAGCGGCAGGGTGATGACCAGGTAGAACAGCGCGGCAACCACATACGGCGTAATGGAACCCGTCGTGGCCACGATGGTACGGGCGTTCATGACGATCTCGACCACGCCCACGGCCGCGAGCAGCGACGTATCCTTGTAAAGCAGGATGAACTCACTGGTCAGCGTAGGCAGGACATTGCGGAACGTCTGCGGAATCATAACGTAGAGCAGCGTCTGGAAGGCGTTCATGCCCAGCGAGCGCGCGGCCTCGTTCTGGCCCTTGGGGATCGACTGAATACCGGCGCGGAAGATCTCGCACAGGTAGGCGGACGAGTTCATGGCCATGACGATGACGCCCAGCACATAGTCGTCAACCTTGACGCCGGCCAGCGGCAGACCGAAGAACGCGATGTAGATCTGCAGGAACGCCGGCGTACCGCGGATGATATTCACATAGATGCCGGCAAGGCAACGCAGGATGCGCGACTTGGAGATGCGCATGAGCGACAAGGCAAAGCCAAAGGGAATTGCCAGCGGAAACGCCACGAGCACGATCGAGAGCGACATGAGGAAGCCTCTGAAGACGATCGGCAGGCTCTGGACCAAAATGACCGGGTTCAGGAACAGGCGAAGGAACATGTTGGAATTCCATGCCTCGACCCACGGCTGCTCCTTAAGGTCGGCCAGGAAGTTATCGAATGCCGTCACGCCCTTAATCTCGACGGAAGGAATCTTAGAAATCTTCTTGGTCGAACCGTCGGCGAGCGTATAGGTGCCGCTGAAGGCCTCATCGCCGCCCTCGACGGGAAACGTCACGCCGTAAACCTCGACACGGAAAAAGCCTCCGGCAGGCGCCGTCTCGCCAAAGTCGATCTTGAGCGTCTGGCCGTCAGCCTTGCACGTGGGCTTCATGGGCGTACGATCCATGAGGTCCTCGCCCGAGAGCATCGTCAATCGCGTGTCATCGGTACCAAACGTCGTGCCGTCGACAAACGTCAGCGAAAGACCGCTCAGCTCCTCGTCGGCATCGGCCTGAACTTCCCAGGTAATGCGCGTCTCGGTGCCGCCGACCACAGCGCTGCCCGAACCGGTGTTGGGTCGGGCAGTAATCTTTGCGGTCTCAAGCGCCTGGGCGGTCGGGGGCGCATATGCCCCCGCGCACACCAGCGCGAGCGCCACGGCCATGACGCAGGATAGCTTTTGGAGCAAGGCGGGCAGTGAAAAACGCTGCTCCGTGGCCCCTTTGTTCAGTCGAGACAAGGTGGCTCCTATCGTAGAAGTTGCCGACAAAACGAGACGGAAACGCTCTCCGTCAAGAGAGGCGCAAAGGCCCTCTCCGCAAAACGGAAAGGGCCCGCGCGCAATCAAGCATTAATTTACTTGATGTTGTACTTAGCCATGAGGGCGTCAACGGTACCGTCGTCGGTCAGGTCCTTGATGGCCTGGTTGATGTCGTCCTTGAGCTTGGTGTTGCCCTGGTTGATGGCGATGGCGTACTCCTCGCCGGTGCTGACCTGCTTGATGGTCTGGCAGGTGTTGAACTGCTCGGCGGTCAGCTGGCTGGCAACGGAGCGGTTGGTGACTACGGCATCGCCCTTATCGGACTGCAGGGCGCTGAAGCACTCGGTGGCGTCCTTGTAGGGAACGATCTTAGCCTTGGGGAAGTTTTCCTGAGCAAAGGCCTCGGCGGTCGATCCAGACTGGACGATGATGGTAGCGTCGGCGTTGTTGAGCTTCTCGCTGTAGTTGTCGGCCGTGATGTCGGTGTTATCGACCTTGGTCACGATAGCCTGATCGTCCATGTAGTAGGAATCGGAGAAAGTGACTTCCTTCTCACGCTCGGGCGTGTCGGTGATAGCCGCGATGGAAACGTCATACTTGGCGCCCGAAGCGACACCCGGAACCAGCGTGTCAAAGTCATTGTTGACGTACTCGACATCCAGGCCCAGCTTGTCGCCGATAGCCTTGATAAGCTCAAGGTCAAAGCCCTGATAATCGCCGTTGTCGTCCTTGTACTCAAACGGAGCGTACTCGGCAGAGGTGCCGACGGTCAGCGTACCGTCCTTGACGAGCGCGTACTCCTTGGAGCCGTCGACCTTCTCGACCTTAGCGTCGTCAGAGCTGCTGGAACCGGCATCAGAACCAGAGGTGGCGTTGGACGAGCCGCAGCCCGTCAGTGCGAGGGCGAGTGCCATGGCGCCCGTGGCGGCAAATGCGCCAAGCTTCTTCAGCTTCATAATCAGTCTCCTTCCGGTGACCCCGTTTGATTCAGAGGTCTGCAAAAACTGTTGGATATTATGCGCCCGTTTGGAAGAATCCGCAATTAGAAAACTGATTGAAACAAACCCATAACGTGAATGGAACACTCCACTTTATGACAGTCATTACTGCTGCAATGACCTTAACAGTTTGATTTCAGCCGCATAACCTGCAAGTTCGTTCGGTGTCTCCAAAATGAATGGCAATGCGCGCAAGCGGCCATTCGATACAATATTCTGCATAACCTGCATACCGCCGCCAAACTCCTCGCTGCCAAGGTAGCCCTTGCCGATGCACTCGTGACGATCTTTATGGGCACCACTGGGGTTCTTCGAATCGTTGATGTGTACGGCACGCAAGCGGTCGATACCCACCACGCGGTCGAACTCGTCGAGTACGCCGTCCAGATCATGGATGATGTCGTAGCCGGCATCGCTCACATGGCAGGTGTCCAGACACACGCCCAGCTTGTCCGATAGCTCTGGACGCCTGGCGGCAGCACCCTCGATAATGCGCGCCAGCTCTTCAAAGCTACGGCCCACCTCGGTACCCTTTCCCGCCATGGTCTCGAGCAGCACCGTCGTCTGCTGGCCCTCAAACATCACCTGGCACAGGGCGTCGACGATCATCTGAATGCCGGCGTCGGAGCCCTGCCCCACATGCGCGCCGGGGTGGAAGTTGTAGTAGTTGCCGGGCAGTGCTTCCAGACGCTGCAAGTCCTCGGCCATTGCCTCCAAGGCGAACTCGCGCGCCCGCTCTTTAGCCGAACAGGGGTTATAGGTATACGGAGCATGAGCCACAAGCGGGCCAAAATCGTTTTGCTCCATAAGCTCGCGCAGGGCCGGCACATCATCCATATCAAGGTCTTTCGCCTTGCCGCCGCGCGGGTTGCGCGTGAAGAACGCAAAGGTATTGGCGCCAATGGACAGCGCCGTCTCCCCCATCGCCCGATAGCCCTTCGTCGTCGAAAGATGACACCCAATCGTTAGCATCTCCAGCTCCCCCTCATCAGTTGCGGTGAAATAGTTCCTGTCGATGCCCTATTCTGCCGCAGACAGAAACTATTCCACCGCAAGATATAAAAGGGGCATCAGGAACGCGTTTTGCAAAAGGCTTTAAGCGCGGCCGTTACGGGGCCAGGCTGGAAACGTCGGCGCACATCGTCGAGACGCTCGGGAATATCGATGTGTTGCGGGCAGTGACGCGCGCATTTGCCGCATTTAACGCAGTTGCTCACCAACTTGGGCTCGCTCGTCCGCACCGCGCTCGCCGTAAAATACTGCGATAGACCCGTAAACCAGCTGTGCGCATAGCTTGCATTGTAGGCGGCAAAACACCCAGGGATATTGATGCCTTTGGGACACGGCATGCAGTAGCCGCATCCCGTACAGGGCACGCGATTCGATTTTTCAAATTCCGTCAGCACGCGCGCAATGGTATCGAGCTGAGCGCCCGTCATCGAATCCGGCAGGGCTCGGTCGGCCAGCGCCGCGTTCTCATCCACTTGCGCGGTATCGGTCATTCCCGAAAGCAGCATCGTGACCTGAG
>URZJ01000116.1 GCA_900552395.1 uncultured Collinsella sp.
CGATGACCTCTTCGAGAATGTCCCACACAAAGGTGGCACCACGGTCGATAGCGCGCTTGGCGCCCTTGATGTTCTCGACCTTGCCAAGCTCGACCAGGCGCTTCATGACGAAGGGCTTGAAGAGCTCCAGCGCCATGGTCTTGGGCAGACCGCACTGGTGCAGCAGCAGCTTGGGGTCGGTAACGATTACCGAACGGCCGGAGTAGTCGACACGCTTGCCCAGCAGGTTCTGACGGAAACGACCCTGCTTGCCCTTGAGGGCCTCGGCGAGCGACTTGAGCGGGCGACCGCCACGGCCAGAGACCGGGCGACCACGACGGCCGTTGTCGAACAGGGCGTCCACGGACTCCTGGAGCATGCGCTTCTCGTTGTTCACGATGATCGCAGGGGCGTCCAGGTCGAGCAGGCGCTTGAGTCGGTTGTTACGGTTGATCACGCGACGATACAGGTCGTTGAGGTCGGACGCGGCGAAGCGGCCGCCGTCGAGCTGGACCATCGGGCGCAGATCGGGCGGAATGACCGGGATGACGTCCAGGATCATGTTCGCGGGGCTGTTGCCGCCCTTCAGGAAGGCGTCAACGACCTCGAGGCGCTTGACGGCCTTCTCGCGCTTCTGCTTCTGGGAGTCCTCGTCGGCGATGATGGCCTTGAGCTTCTCGGCCTCGGAGGGGAGGTCGATGGCAGCGAGCAGGTCGCGGACGGCCTCGGCACCCATGCCACCCTTGAAGTACATGGAGTAGTAACGGGTCATCTCGCGGAACAGCGGCTCATCGGAGATGAGGTCGCGCTCGGTGAGCTTCATGAAGGCGTTGAAGGCGTCCGTGCGGAGCTGCTTCTCGTCCTTGCACTCTTCCTCAATGTCGACGATGCCAGAGGCGATCTCCTCGGGGGTCAGCGGCTCCTCGTCGGAGAACTCGTCAAAGTTCTCGGGGTCGCCCTGCTCCTTGAGGGACTCGATCTGGCGGGCGCACTCGGCATCGATCTCTTCCAGATCGGCGGCGAGCTCCTCGCGCAGGGCGTCGGCGTCGGCCTCGCGAGCCTCGTAGTCGACCTCGGTGATAATGTAGCTGGCAAAGTACAGAACCTTCTCGAGGTCCTTGGACTTGATGTCGAGCATACGGCTCATCGGGAAGCTCGTGGGGCTCTTGAAGTACCAGATGTGGGACACGGGAGCGGCGAGCTCGATGTGGCCCATGCGGTCGCGACGCACCTTGGCCGAGGTGACCTCGACGCCGCAGCGCTCGCAGACGATGCCCTTAAAGCGGATGCCCTTGTACTTGCCGCAGGAGCACTCCCAGTCCTTGGCGGGACCGAAGATCTTCTCGCAGAACAGGCCGTCCTTCTCGGGCTTGAGGGTACGGTAATTGATGGTCTCCGGCTTCTTGACCTCGCCGTGCGACCAGGAACGGATCTGGTCGGCGGAGGCAAGGGAGATCTTTACCGAGTCAAAATCAGTAGCTTCGAAATCTGCCACAGTCAACTACTCCTTATCAGTGGTCGTGGCGGCGACAGCCTCGGGCGCCTCGGCGGTCTCGGCATCCTCGGCCTCGACGTCGGCGTCAACGCCGGCGAGCGCAGCCAGGTCGTCGAGAGCAGAGGTCTCCTCGGCGGTCACAGGGGCGGAGGCGTCCTCGTCGGCATCGTGCATGGGCTCGATGTCCAGTGCGAGGGAGCGGATCTCCTTGACGAGAACCTTGAAGGACTCGGGGATTCCCGGGACCGGAACATTCTCGCCCTTGACGATGGACTCGTAGGTCTTGACGCGGCCCACGGTATCGTCGGACTTGACGGTCAGGATCTCCTGCAGGACGTTGGAAGCACCGTATGCGTACAGTGCCCAAACTTCCATCTCGCCGAAGCGCTGGCCGCCGAACTGGGCCTTGCCGCCCAGAGGCTGCTGGGTAACCAGGCTGTAAGGGCCGGTCGAACGGGCGTGGATCTTGTCGTCGACCATGTGGCCGAGCTTGAGGATGTAGGACGTACCCACGGTAATGGGCTCGCGGAACTCCTCGCCGGTGCGGCCGTCGAACAGACGGGTCTTGCCGCGCTCGTCAAGCTGGGTGACAAACTCGGGGCGCATGTGATCGCCAAAGGCAGCGGTGGCCTTGTTGAGCATGTTCTTGTTGGCACGACGGATGACCTCGGCGATCTCGTCCTCCTTGGCGCCGTCGAAGACGGGCGTGGCGGTGAAGAACGGACCGGGGACGTACTTGTCGGAGTCGGCCTGCTCGGTATCCCAACCACACGCAGCAGCCCAGCCAAGGTGGCACTCGAGCAGCTGGCCGACGTTCATACGCGAAGGAACGCCCAGCGGGTTAAGGATAACGTCGATCGGGGTACCGTCAGCCATGTAGGGCATGTCCTCGACCGGCAGAACGTTACAGATAACACCCTTGTTGCCGTGGCGGCCGGCGATCTTATCGCCCTGCTGGATCTTACGACGCTGGGCGACGTAGACGCGCACCTGCTCGTTGACGCCGGGGGCCAGGTCGTCGCCGTTCTCGCGGCTAAAGCGGACGACGTCGATGACGCGGCCGTAAGCGCCGTGAGGCATCTTAAGGGAGGTGTCGCGGACATCGTGGGCCTTGGCACCGAAGATGGCGCGCAGCAGGCGCTCCTCGGCGGTCAGAGCGCTCTCGCCCTTAGGCGTGACCTTACCGACCAGGATGTCGCCAGGGCCGACCTCGGCGCCGATGCGGATGATGCCGTCCTCGTCGAGGTTGGCAAGCATGTCCTCGGAGAGGTTCGGGATCTCGCGGGTGATCTCCTCGGGGCCGAGCTTGGTGTCGCGGGCGTCGATCTCGTGACGGGTGATGTTGATGGTCGTCAGCAGGTCCTCGGCCACCAGGCGCTCGGACACGACGATACCGTCCTCGTAGTTAAAGCCTTCCCACGGCATGTAGGCCACGGTGAGGTTCTGGCCCAGTGCGAGCTCGCCGTGATCGGTCGAAGGACCGTCGGCCAGGGGCTCGCCCTGCTCAACGGTGTCACCGACGCGCACGAGCGGACGGTGGTTGATGCAGGTGGACTGGTTGGAGCGCTGGTACTTGGCCAGGTGATACTCGTCCATGCCGCCGGCATGCTTGACGATGATCTTGGCGGCGTCGGCAAAGATGACCTCGCCGGCGTTCTTGGCCAGGGTGACCTCGCCGGAGTCCAGAGCGGCGCGACGCTCCATGCCGGTACCGACATAGGGAGCGGCGGGGTGAACCAGCGGCACGGCCTGACGCTGCATGTTAGCGCCCATCAGCGTACGCTTGGCGTCGTCGTGCTCAAGGAACGGAATCAGCGTGGCTGCGACGGACAGCATCTGACGCGGCGAGACATCCATGTAGTCGACGTCCTCGACAGGCACGTCGGCGGGAGCGCCGAAGGAGCCGTCGAAGTCGCGGGTACGGGCGATCACGGTGTGCGGACGGACGATCTTGCCCTCGGCATCGGTCGTGATGAACTCGTTGGTCTTGGGATCGAGCGGCGTGTTGGCCGGCGCGATGACGTGCTTCTCTTCCTCGTCAGCGGTCATCCAGTCGATCTGGTCGGTGGCAACGCCGTTCTCGACGCGACGGAACGGGGCCTCGATGAAGCCATACTCGTTGACGCGGGCGTAGAGGGCGAGCGAGCCGATCAGGCCGATGTTGGGGCCTTCGGGGGTCTCGATCGGGCACATGCGGCTGTAGTGCGAGTTGTGAACGTCGCGGACGGCCGTCGGCACGTTGGTGCGGCGGCTGGAGCCGGACTTGTGGCCGGCAAGACCACCAGGGCCGAGTGCGGACAGACGGCGCTTGTGGGTCAGACCGGTCAGGGGGTTCGCCTGGTCCATGAACTGCGAGAGCTGCGAGGAACCGAAGAACTCCTTGATGGAGGCCACGATCGGGCGGATGTTGATGAGCGACTGCGGGGTGATCTCGTCGATGTCCTGGGAGCTCATGCGCTCACGGACGACGCGCTCCATACGGCTCATGCCGATACGGAACTGGTTGGCGACGAGCTCGCCGACGGTGCGGATGCGGCGGTTGCCGAAATGGTCGATGTCGTCGACCTTGAAGCCCTGCTCGCCGGCAGCGAGGGACAGGAGGTAGCGCAGCGTCGCGACGATATCCTCGTCGGTGAGCACCGTGACCTCTTCTTCGGTGGTGAGGTTGAGTTTCTTGTTGACCTTGTAACGACCGACGCGGGCCAGGTCGTAGCGCTGCGGGTTGAAGAACAGGCCCTCCAGCAGCGTGCGGGCGGAGTCGATGGTGGGCGGCTCGCCGGGACGGAAGCGCTTGTACAGCTCGATCAGCGACTCTTCCTTCGTGGTAGCCGGGTCGCGGTCGAGCGTGCGCGCGAGTGAGAGCGGTGTCGCGCTCCAGGGTACGCTTGATCACATCGGAGTTACCGAGCAGCTCGATGATGTCGTCGTTGGTGACGGCGATGCCAAGGGCGCGCAGGAACATCGTGGCGCTCTGCTTGCGCTTACGGTCGATGGAGACCATGAGCTGGTCGCGCTTGTCGACCTCAAACTCAAGCCAGGCACCGCGGGACGGGATGATCTGGGCCTTGTAGATCTGCTTGCCCGAATCCATCTCGGAGCTGTAGTACACGCCCGGGGAGCGGACGAGCTGCGAGACGACGATACGCTCGGTACCGTTGATGATGAAGGTGCCCTGATCGGTCATCATGGGGAAGTCGCCCATGAAGACGAGCTGCTCCTTGATCTCGCCGGTCTCCTTGTTGGTGAGACGGACGTCGGTCAGAAGCGGAGCCTGATAGGTCATATCCTTCTCGCGGCACTCCTCGACGGTGTGCGCGGGGTCGCCGAACTGATGCTCGCCGAAGGTAACCTCGAGAACATGGTTCTGGCTCTGGATGGGGCTGGATTCCTTGAACGCCTCACGAAGACCCTCGTCCTTAAAACGCTCAAAGGATTCCCTTTGAACAGAGATAAGGTTGGGGAGCTCCATGGCCTCCGGGATTTTCCCGAAGCTGACGCGCTTGCGCTCAGTGGCAGTGTATGCGTAGGTCACCAGGTTTTTCCTCCTTCACGGAAATGCTCGGTGGGTTGGCGAGGCATAGCTTCGCCAGTTATCGCAACCTAATAGTTTATCAGGTACCGACCGTTGGGCAAGAAAAGCCTTGACGCGATTGAGTTTTTGGAGTAGCAAAGTTTTTCGACAGAAAACACGCAGGTAGATGTATGTATATCGAACATCTGTTCATATTTTTTCTGTGAACAGAGAGCCAGCAATCGCAGCTCTTATAAAAAACGGGCGCGAACCGAGGTCCACGCCCGTAAATGTCGGTGCCCGAAGGCTTACTTGCGCATCAATCCGCCGCGCTCGTCGATGGCGTCCCAGAAGGCATCGGCAAAGCGGGGGTCGTTTGCAGCCATGAGGGCGTTAGTGGCCATCCAACCAGAGGGAGTGCCAGTGTCGTAGCCCGACAGCGGGTCGATGACGACGGCGTACATGGCCTCGCGGTCGAGCGAACGGGCCATGGCGTCGGTGAGCTGGATCTCGCCGCCCTTGCCGGCCTGCTGATCTGCCAGCAAGTCCATGACCAGCGGGCTCAGCAGGTAGCGACCGACGATGTACAGGTTGGACGGAGCCGCCTCGGGAGCGGGCTTCTCGACCAGACCGCCGATGCGCCAGACAGCGCCCGGCTCGGCATCGGCAACGCCCTCGGCGCCCTCGAGCGAACCGACGCGCTCGCCGGCGATAACGCCGTAGCGGCTGACTTCCTCGGGCGAGCAAGCAGCGACGGCGATAACCGAAGCGCCACCGTGCTCCTTGGAAACGGCGAGCATCTTGTCGCAGATATCGCGGTTAGGCACAACGTAGTCGCCCAGAAGAACCAGGAAGTTCTCCCCTGCCACGGCGTCGGCAGCAGAGCGAATAGCATGGCCGAGGCCCTTGGGCTCGTACTGATAACGGAAGTCGACCGGCATACCGCCAGCGTGGGCGACGGCATCGGCATAGGCGTTCTTGCCGCGCTCGCGCAGCAGGTTCTCGAGCGAGCGATCAGGCTGGAAGTAGTTCAGTAGCTCGGGCTTACCGGGAGAAGTAACGATGATGGC
>URZJ01000117.1 GCA_900552395.1 uncultured Collinsella sp.
CTTGCCGTGTCCCTGCCGTATCCTCCTCGCGCCAGTTTCTGTCGAGTCGGTGCTTCTTGCGGGTTGCCCGTATAATGGTTTGCGTATGAACCGCAACCAAGGAGTTCCAGTTTATGGACCAGAACCTTTTTAAATTCGACCTGATTACCGAGGATCCGACGACGCACGCGCGCGCCGGCGTACTGCACACCCCGCACGGCGACATCGAGACGCCGATCTTTATGCCCGTGGGCACCAAGGCAAACGTCAAGGGCATTCCCACCGAGACTGTCAAGCAGCTCGGCGCCCAGATCGTGCTCGCCAATACCTACCATCTGTCCATGCGTCCCGGCGAGGACACCATCGCCGAGCTGGGCGGACTGCACAAGTTCATGAACTGGCACGGCCCCATCCTCACCGATTCGGGCGGCTTCCAGGTGTTCAGCCACAACGACGCCGTCAAGCTTACCGACGAGGGTGTGCGTTTTATCGTCAACGACTACGACGGCCGCCACGTGTTCTGGACGCCCGAGGACAACATGGAAATCGCCATGAAGCTCGGCTCCGACATCTGCATGCAGCTCGACCAGTGCCCGGGCTATCCCGCCACGCGTGCCTACGTCGAGCGCGCGGTGGAGCTGTCGAGCATGTGGGCCGAGCGCTGCTATAAGGCTCACACCCGCGATGACCAGGCGCTCTTTGGCATCGTCCAGGGCGGCATGCATCTGGACCTGCGCCTGCGCTCGCTGCGCCATCTAGAGGAGTGCGGCGACTTCCCCGGTTACGGCATCGGCGGCTACTCGGTGGGCGAGGACCACGAGACCATGTTCGAGACGCTGGCGCCGCTCGCGAGTGAGTACATGCCCAAGCACAAGCCGCGCTACCTGATGGGTGTCGGCAACCCGACTACGCTCGTGCGTGGTGTGGGCGTGGGTATCGACATGTTCGACTGCGTGTTGCCGACGCGCACCGGCCGCATGGGCACGGCGTTCTCGAGCGAGGGTCGCCTCAACTTCCGTAACGCCCGCTTTGCGCACGACGACGGCCCCATCGATCCCACCTGCACCTGCCCGGTGTGCACGGGCGGCTACAGCCGCGCGCTCATCCGTCACATGGTCACGCAGAAGGAGATGCTCGGCGGCATTTTGCTCTCGATGCACAACATCTACTACCTGCTCAACCTTATGCAGCAGGCACGTCAGGCCATTATCGAGGGCCGCTACGGCGCGTTTGTGAGCGACTGGATGAACAGTCCTGCGGCGGTGGACTACTAAGAGCGGCGCGGGCGCTTGCAGAGCGCGGGCAACGGCAAGGGGCGAGCGCCGGCCGGTCATCACGTTCGCTAACACCGTCTGCGCGACCGATGACCGATAGCTTGCAAGCACTTGATGCATCGTGGGTACCATCCCGAATAGTTGATGCTCGGGCGGGGGTTTGGCGCATGGCGTCGACCCCGCCCGTTTTTCTTTTTCTCGATAGGAGTACCCATGATTAAGAACGAGAATGTCGAGGGCGAGCCTGCCTACGACGAGACGTACCGCCGCGGCCCCGTGGTCATGCGCGGCCCCATGATTCCCAAGGACAATACCTACGCCAACCTGCTGGCGCCCGAGGACTCGACCGACTGGTTGCATGCCGACCCCTGGCGCGTGCTGCGCATTCAGGCCGAGTTTGTCGATGGCTTTGGCGCGCTTGCCGAGCTTGGTCCTGCGGTGACCATCTTCGGCAGTGCCCGCACGCCCAAGACCGATCCGCTCTACAAGGCGGCGCGTACGGTCGGTCGTAAAATCGCCCAGCGCGGCGTGGCGGTTATCACCGGCGGTGGTCCCGGCGTCATGGAGGCGGCCAACAGGGGAGCGGCGAGCGCGAACGGCAAGTCGGTCGGCTTGGGTATCGAGCTTCCGCACGAGCACGGGCTCAACAAATACGTGAACCTCGGTATGGACTTCCGTTACTTCTTTGTGCGCAAGACCATGTTCGTCAAATACAGCTCGGGCGCCATCGTGTTTCCCGGTGGTTTTGGTACGCTCGACGAGATGTTCGAGGTGCTCACGCTGGTGCAGACGCACAAGGTTAAGCGCATGCCGCTCGTTTTGGTGGGCACCGAGTACTGGCGGGGCCTGTTCGACTGGCTTAATGGCCCGGTGATGGACACCGGTATGATCAGCCCGCTCGATCCGGAGCTGGTGCACATTACCGACGACCTCAACGAGGCCGTCGATATCGCCCTGAGCGGGCTGATGTAGGGCGAGCGTGCCTGTCGTTGTAGTGATGAGAAGGCAGGCTGATGCTATTTAGCATCAGCCTGCCTTCTAAATTGGGTATACTGATGCAAAAGACGAGAGCGAGGAGGTCGCGTATGTCTACTGCAACGGTTAAGCCTACGACGGTTCGCATCGAAGAGGGGCTCAAGGAACAGGCGACTGAGTTCTTGGATACGGTTGGTCTGAGTCTCAATTCGTATCTCAACCTTGCTGTTCGGCAGCTGGTAAATCAACGAAAGATTCCTTTTGAGATCGTAGGAAGGGCGGAGGTGCCCAACGAGGCAACGAGGCGTGCCATGGTGATCGCCGAAGCTCATGAGTTGGGGATTCTGCCGGACGACAGCCCGTCATTCAATAACGCTGATGAGCTTATATCATTCCTCGATGAGGGCTAGCGATGTTTGAGATTAAGGTCGAGGCTCAGTTTAAGGCGGATTACAAACGGACGATGCGCATCCATCCGCAGCTAAAAACCGAGTTTAAGGCGGCAGTCGCAGAGCTTGCGGCTCACGGCTCGCTTCCCGCGGAATATGGTGCCCACGAGCTTTCAAACCCGGGCGGCAACTACAACGGCCACATCGATTTCCATCTATCTGATGGCTTGGTCGATGTGGTCGTTCTCTACTTGCCGCATAAGACTAATCCTGCGATCCGGCTGGTCAGAATGGGCTCGCATGAGGAGTTATTTCAGGGCCCGCAGGGCTGATTGCTCGCTTATGTTTCGCGGGGAAATAGGGATTGATTCGCGGCCGATTGGCTAAAACAGCCCCTATTCCACCGTAACTGTTGGAGACGTCCCGTTCGTGGCTGCGACCTCCAGTTCTCCTCTTCGCTGGATTTCGCTTAAAAGCTCGGCTGCAACTTCGCTGCTTTTGAAACGGATGCTGCAGTCCTCTTTCTTAGGAAAGGCCAGTAACGGGATAGTTCCGTACCAGACGGTTTCCTCGTCAATTACTGACGCGCGCAGGCGCCCTTCGGCTTTGATGGAATAGTCGACGTTCATCTCGGTAAAAATCGCTTTTACGTCATTGTGCGGAGTCGAGGCAATTGAAATCTCAAGGGCAATCCCACGGGCGGCGGCGCCTGTGAGTACGGCAGCGAGCTTTGCGAGGCATGCAGCGGATGCGTAGGGCGCGGCAATAAAAATGCTTTTCGTTGCGCGCTCGATGTCATCCGCTAAGGCCTCCACGGCCCTTGCCGGCCTAACGAGGATGTTTTGATCGGCCCGTTTGTTGTCATTTGCTGCAAAGACTTCATACCCCAGCTTGGCGTAGGTCTTGAGTCTCTTCTGGTACATGTGCGCGAGCATGGGTATCGACAAATCAACATAGTCGAATATCTCAACCCGCTGCTTGCCCTCGTGACTTCTATGTAGCCTGCCTGCCTGCTGCGTTATGCTGCCGTCCCAAGATATCGGTGTGGCAATGAGCAGAGTGTCAAGGTAAGACAGGTCGAAACCCTCGCCCAGAAGGCCTTCGGTTGCGATGATAATTCGATGCTCATGCTCGAAGCCGGGAAGGCTGTTCAGTATTGCCTTTCTTTCTTTGGCGTCGATTTCTCCGGTTAAGAGTATAGGTTCGTGTCCGCGGCTTTGAAGCAGCCTACATAGCTCTTCGGCATGTTTTTTCCTTTTGGATAGCACAAGCGGATGTCGACCGTTTGACGCGGTCTCGAGGGCATCGTCGACAATTGCTTCGTTTCTCGCTGTGTGCGCACACAGGAGATCGAGAACTTGATTAAAGGACGCCCCTGGTTCGTAGGCGGGTAGTCGAACTCCGGTAAAACGCGGCCTAACAACGCGCTGAATTCCCTGTTGGATTGCTTGCGTTTTTGGATCAATGACATGGCGAAGCGGGCCGCAGAGCATTGAGAGTGCTCGCGTGAGTCCGTCCGAGCGTTCGGGCGTCGCGGAAAGGCCGTATACATATTTGGCTGGAGCGGATTTGAGGACGAGCTCAAGCTGTGGTGCGGCTGCATGGTGACATTCATCACAGATGATGAGGCCGTAATCACGAACGAACTCCTTGGCTATTGGTTCTCCGGTCTGGGGGTCCTTGCTGGACAGAGACTGGAATGAAGCAATGTCGATGAGATGGCTTATGGTGGTTTTGCCTCCTCCGATTTGGCCAATGAGCGGAGGCTGCCTTTTACTGATTCGTCCTTTTGGGGTTCGAACTGGCTTTCTGTTATCCGTAATGTCGATAAACCGTTCGAGCTGGGATTTCCATTGGGCAATGAGCGCAGTCTTGGGAACGATGACAAGCGTTGGAAGACCGATGGCAGCAATAAGATAGGCCCCAATGACGGTTTTCCCGAAACCCGTCGGCGCGGACATGATCCCGTCTTCATAGTTGAGCATCTGTTCGGCGGCAATTTGCTGTTCAGGGCGAAGAGCCCCTTTAAATGTCATCACAATTGGATTGCCCGACATGCGCTTGTCTGAATAGTGAGCAGAAGCGCCGGCTTCTTGAAGCAGCCGCTCGAGTTGAGCTTTACAGCCTCTGGGAATCGCAACGCAGCCATCTCTAAGTTCACTGAGGTCTATGTACCGCGGTTTGCCAAATACTGATTGGTGCATTGATTGGGCACGGAAGAATTCCGGGTTGGCAAATGTTGCAAGCCTGCGAACCTCCATCTGGGCGGCCGGGCTCAGAGATCTTTCGGTTATGTAGAGCATATCGGCTTGCGTGACGGGTAGCGATGACGGGAAGTCCTGCAGCGTGAGCGGAAGCCGCTTTCGCGGCCTCTGAGAATGTGGCGCGGCGGTGTTTCCCGCCACTGCAGCTGATATTCCATGCGGTTTATTGTCGATGCTTTCGATTAGATTTTGCACCGTTGCATGTGGAACCAGCTGAATTTGTGAAAGGTAAAGCCATTGATCGGGAAAGGGCTCAAATTGCTCGTCAACAAATACACTGTTCCCTTTTCGCTGCGCTTTTCCTTGAAAAGGCAGTGCTATGAGATTTCCGAAGCCGCCCTCAGGAATGGTGGACTGCGCGGGCAGCATCCGGTCAAAAGCTTCAAAGGTGATTGTCTTGTTGAGCGCCGCCGCTTCGGTGATAAGGCTGCTTCCAAATTCTCGTGCGATCTTTGCGCTGGTGAGCTCTAGGAAGAAAAACCAGACATGTGCGCCGTTACCTGATCTCGATCGCTCGACTGCAGCATCGATCCCATGGTTTTTTGCGACAAGCCGAATGGCGTTTGTCGCTTCTTTCCAATCGGCTCTGTCAAAGTCGATGACCAGGACTTTTGTGTTACTGTCACTATCGAGAACGTATTGACCTATGACGTCTCGGAGCCTGTCGTCGTTGCCTTTGAAATGGGCGATGATCGCGGCATCGCTCAGCTTGGGGAAGATGCGGTTGCCGCATTCCGCGCATTTGGTTTTCTGACGATTTACTTTGGGGCAAATGCTTGCCTTCCATTCATTTGCGCAGGCGGGTGTATAGCCGATGCCCCCGTCTTTTCTGCGGTACCCATGAGCGTAAACATCTTTGCGGCCAGTAAAGAGATTGCGAAAGAGTTCCAGTTTGTCGCGCGCTGGGCTCGCACTGGTGACGATTCCTTCGACCTGTGCCCGTCTATCGAAAGATTCGCCAGCTTTCTCCCATTCTTCCAGTGTTGCGTAACGGATGTCTGGACCGTTGCCGCAGATGACGATTTGGCTGTGCGGCTCCGATACATGGGCGACGGTTTTCTTGAATTGGAA
>URZJ01000118.1 GCA_900552395.1 uncultured Collinsella sp.
CACCATCTCGCGCGGGCGCGTGACCTTTGTGGACGCTGCCCTGCCGCAGGGCGTGGTGGTGCCCGACGCCAATTTGGCCGTGTTCTCGATCGCCGACCTCAACGCTCGCATGGATGCCAACCGCGCGCGCAGCCGCCGCAAGGTCGACATTACGCAGATCACCTTCCCGTTTAAACCGGGCGACTACGTGGTGCACGCTACCCACGGCATCGCGCTCTTTAGCGAGATCGCGCGCCAGGAAGTGGGCGGCAAGGAACGCGACTACTTTTTGCTGGAATACGCCGATGGCGACAAGCTCTACGTGCCGCTCGAGCAGGTCGACCGCATCACACGCTATGTTGGCCCCGACGGCGATAAACCGCGCTTGACCAGGCTCAACACCGCCGACTGGACGCGGGCCACCAACAAGGCGCGCAAGAATGCCAAAAAGCTGGCGTTTGACCTGGTCGACCTGTATACGCGTCGCTCTTCGATTACCGGTATCGCCTGCCCGCCCGACACGCCCGAGCAGATCGAGATGGAGCAGAGCTTTCCTTACGACGAAACGCGCGACCAGCTGGAGGCTATCGCCGACATCAAGGCCGACATGGAGGCGCCCAAGCCCATGGACCGCCTGCTGTGCGGCGACGTGGGCTTTGGCAAGACCGAGGTCGCCCTGCGCGCGGCGTTTAAGTGTGTGGACTCCGGTCGCCAGGTCATGGTGCTCTGCCCCACGACCATTCTGGCCCAGCAGCACTACGAGACATTCTTTGAGCGCTTTGCCCCGTTTGGCCTGGAGGTCGAGGTGCTCAGCCGCTTCCGCACGCCGGCGCAGCAAAAGCGCGCGCTCAAGGCGTTTGCCGAGGGCACGATTGATGTGCTCATCGGCACGCACCGTCTGCTTTCTGCCGATGTGAACCCCAAGAACCTGGGCCTGGTGATCATCGACGAAGAGCAGCGCTTTGGTGTGCAGCACAAGGAGCAACTCAAAAACCTGCGCGAGCAAATCGACGTGCTCACGCTCTCGGCAACGCCTATTCCGCGAACCATGCAGATGGCCACGAGCGGCGTGCGCGACATGAGCCTGATCACCACGCCGCCGACCGGGCGCCGTCCCGTGATCGTGCACGTGGGGGAGTACGACCCCGACGTGGTGAGCGCGGCGATTCGCCTGGAGGTGGGCCGCGGCGGACAGGTGTACTACGTGTCCAACCGCGTCAAGACCATCGACGACGCCGTGGCGCGCGTGCACGAGGCCGCGCCCGAGGCGCGCGTGGGTGTGGCACACGGCAAGATGAGCCCGCGCGAGGTCGAGGACGTGATGATCGAGTTCGCGACCAAAAAGATCGACGTGCTCATCGCCACGACCATCGTGGAGAGCGGCATCGACAACGCAACGGCCAACACGCTTATCATCGAGGACTCGCAGCGTCTGGGTCTGGCACAGCTCTACCAGCTCAAGGGCCGTGTTGGCCGCTCGGCCACGCAGGCATACGCGTACTTTATGTTCCCGGGTGAGCTGCCTCTTACCGAGGAGGCCGCGGCGCGCCTGACTGCACTGTCCGAGTTCCAGGACCTGGGCAGCGGTATGCGCATCGCCATGCGCGACCTGGAGATCCGTGGTGCCGGCTCGCTGATGGGCGCCGAGCAGCACGGCAACCTATCGAGTGTGGGCTTTGACCTGTTTACGCAGATGCTGGGCCAGGCGGTGGCCGAGGCGCGCGGCGACGACGATGCCGGCGTGGAGGCGGCGAGCGTGGGCATTAACCTGCCGGCCGATTACTTCTTGTCCGAGGAGTACCTGCCGGCGGTGGACCAGCGCGTACTCGTGTACCGCAAGCTCGCGGCGGCCGAGGACCTGGAGAGCATCGACGAGGTGCAGGAAGAGACCGAGGCCGCGCACGGTGAGCTGCCGCTGGCGGGGCTCAACCTGTTCAACCGCGCGCGCATCCGTATCCGCGGCGAGCGCCTGGGGCTCGAGAGCGTCACGCTCAGCGGCGGGCGCATCACGTTTTTGGGCGTCGACGGGCCCCAGAAGGTGGCCTTTGAGCTTAAGACCCGCTATGGTGCGGTGAACTTCCCCAAGAGCCGCAAGCTGTCGGTGCCCTACAAGGCGGGCGCCGGCGCGGGCAGCGGCCTGGGCCGAGGCCTCGACGCCAACGACGGCACTGGCCCGGTGGCCGCGGCGCTCATGCTGCTGCAGCAGCTCGGTGCGTCCGACGATGACTAACGGATCGACGCCGCAAACGCCCCATTTGGGCACTCTGGTTTCATCGAAAGGAAAGCATGTTCGGGTATATCTATAAGAAAGATGCCGCTGCAATCGCGGTCATCCTGGCCTTTTGTCTGCTCGTTGGGTCGTTTTTCGATTACCAGATCTCGAGTGCGCTGTTTAACTCGTCTAGCCTGTTTGGCCGCTTTGTCGAGGCGGCCGGCGAGCTGCCGTTCGAGCTGACGGCGAGCGTCGCGGGCATTATGCTCGTGCGCTCGGCACGTCCCGATTCCAGGGCGAGCAAGTGGCTCGCCGCGCTAGGCGTTCTGATCAACGTGGGCCTGGTCGGCTACGAGATTATCGGATCGCTGCGCGTCGGCGGCAAGCTCATCGCGTTTCAGCTGGTACTGACGTTTACGCTGGTCATCGCGGCCAACCTCATCGCCTATCGCCTTACGCGCGACACCGACCCCGACGATCTCACGCGCTGGGCGCTGATGGTGCTTGCCGTGTGGGTCGCTCAGGCCATCATCCTCAACGTCATTGTTAAGCCGTTGTGGTCACGCCCACGCATGCGCGTGATCGAGGTCACACCGGGGCTCAATTTTCAGCCGTGGTGGGTGATCGGCAATCCCGACAAGTGGAGCTATATTGCCGCCGGCGTGATCAAGGACGGCTTTAAGTCGTTCGCGAGCGGGCACACCGCGCACGCGGCGATCGGCCTTATGCTCGCCGGGCTTCCCGCGGCGGCCTTTACGGAAAAGCCTTCGCGTCGCCGCGTGGTCTTTTGGGCGGCGTCGCTCGTCGCGGCGCTCGTCGCCTTTGGCCGTATCGTGATCGGTGCACACTTTTTGACTGACGTGAGCTGCGGCTTTGCCCTGGTGTTGGCACTTGAGTGCCTTGCCGCGCGCGTTGCCTATCCGCACGGCGTACAATAGCCCCACCTGAATCATCTGGACGATACCTGGTAAGAGAGGATTGCCATGCTCGCGTTCAACAACGACTATTCCCACGGCGCACACCCGGCGGTGCTGCAAGCGCTCGTCGACACCAATATGGAGCCGCAGCCCGGCTATGGTACCGATGCGCATACCGAGCGCGCCAAGCAGCTTATCCGCGAGGCCTGTCAGGCTCCCGATGCCGACGTATTATTGCTGGTGGGCGGCACGCAGACCAACGCGACGGTGATTGACATGCTGCTCGCGCCGTACGAGGGCGTGGTTGCCGCCGAGACCGGCCACGTTGCCTGTCACGAGGCGGGCGCCATCGAGTTTGGCGGCCACAAGGTGCTCACCATCCCCGGCTACGAGGGCAAGATGCACGCCGAGGATCTCGAAAACTATATCCAAGTGTTCTACGAAAACGAGAGCTGCGAGCACATGGTGTTTCCGGGCGCCGTGTACGTGAGCCTGTCGACCGAGTACGGCACGCTGTACTCAAAGGCCGAGCTGGCCGAGATTTATGCGGTGTGCCAAAAGCGTGAGATTCCGCTGTTTGTGGACGGCGCTCGCCTGGCCTATGCGCTGGCAGCCGATGAGTGCGACATTACCCTGCCCGAGTTGGCACAGCTGTGCGACGTGTTCTACATCGGCGGCACCAAGTGCGGCGCCCTGTGCGGCGAGGCCGTGGTGTTTTGCGGCATGCACGCTCCGGCGCATCCCATTCCGCGCATTAAGCAGCACGGTGCGTTGCTGGCCAAGGGTCGCCTGACGGGCGTGCAGTTTGAGGCACTCTTTACCGACGGCCTGTATTTTGAGATCGGTCGCCAGGCGATCGAGACGGCTCAGGCGCTGCGTCGCGTGCTGCACGAGCGCGGTTACCAGTTCTTCTTGGAGACGCCGACGAATCAGCAGTTTGTGATTCTGCCCAACGAGGACATGGCGCGCATTCGCGAGCATGCCTCGATTGAGTACTGGGAAAAGTACGACGAGACCCATACGGTGGTGCGCTTTTGCACCAGCTGGGCCACGACGCAGAAGGACATCGACGCGTTGGCGGCTGTCCTGTAGGTTGACGTAATGACGAGGGGCCGCCTTGCGCTTGGATTTGGCGTGGGGCGGCCCTTGCTTTTGAGGGGGAGGGGCTGTATGCCCGAGATGTCCGAGCCGACGATTCGCCTGGCGACGCCCGAAGACGCGCCGGCGTTGCTTGCCATCTATGAGCCGTATGTGCGCCAGACGGCGATTACCTGCGAATACGAGGTGCCGAGCGTTGAGGAGTTCGCCGGGCGCATCGAGCGTACGCTCAAGCGCTATCCGTATCTGGTGATGGAGCTGAACGGGCGTCCGGTAGGCTATGCCTATGTGAGCCCGCTTAACAGCCGCGAGGCATACGACTGGTCGGTCGAGACGTCGATCTATCTGGCGCGCGACGTGCGCCACGGCGGGCTGGGCCGCAAGCTGCATGATGCGCTCAAGCAGTGCCTGATCGCGATGGGCATCACCAACATGTGCGCCCTCATCGCAGTGCCGCACGACAAGGACGACGAATACCTGACGCACAACAGTCAGGATTTCCATGCCCATATGGGGTATCGCCTGGTGGGCGCCTTCGACCGCTGCGCCCAAAAGTTCGGTCGCTGGTACGACATGTGCTGGATGGAGCTGGTTCTAGCCGAGCGCGTCCCCAACCAGCCCAAACCAACCTGGTTTCCCGACCTCCCCAAACCTACCATTTAGGGACAGGTTTATTTTGGCAGGTTAGCCGATGGGCTCGGTGTATTTGGCGCGGTCGGTACGTTGGATGCGCTTGGAGACATGGAGCGGGCGACCGTCGGTGTCGTAGACGTAGTCGGTGATCAGGATCAGCGCCTGCCCGCGCTCAACGTTGAGCAAAAACGCCTCGTTTTGCGAGGCATAGCACACCTCAAAGGTCTTATGCCCCTGCGCCGGCGCACGATGGAACTCCTGGCGCAGCGTGGCGTAGAGCGAACCGTTGATATCGCGATCGATGAGCGACCCAAAGCTTGGCGGCAAATAGGTGGTCTCCAGGCACAGTGGCGCATCGTCCAGGTAACGCAGGCGGACAAGTTTGACAAGCTTGCTGCCCACGCTAGCGTCAAAGAACTTGGCCACGCTGCCCATTGCTTTGGCAAAGCCCGAGTCCACCGTGCGCGTGGTGGGCTTCATACCCTGGCCTTCGACCTGCTTGGTATAGCTCGAAAACACCAGGTTGTTCTCGTGGAGCGCCGGCGTGTCAGCCACAAAGGCGCCGCGTCCGCGCTCGGTGCGAACCAGACCCTCGTCAACAAGCACCTTAAGCGCGTGACGCACAGTGCTGCGCGACAGGCCCGATTCGCCCATGAGCTCCATCTCGGACGGCAGCTTGTCTCCGCACGCGTAGATGCCGGCGGCGATGCGGTCACGCAGCGTACCCGCCAGACGCTCGTATTGGGCCAAGTTCTTTTTCGACGAAGTGCTCATGCGAACAACCTGTATCTAACCTGTATGCTTACTGAACCAAGCATGTATCCAACATGACAACAAAACCGCTGATAATGGATTGCCGAAAACTTTACCAGCAAAATATCAAGGACAAATATAGCATACAACTAGTCGACATAACCAAAACATGTATGTAACTTGTATGCCATCAAGAGCATCAAACGAGAAGAAAGGCTGATGCACGATGACTACTCAGGAACAGGTTAAGGATGTCGTCTCCCAGGTTTTGGCTGACAAGGCAGACAAGGGCGGCATCAAGCGCGTTGTGTGGATCGGCGCCGGCGGATCTAACGGTGGTA
>URZJ01000119.1 GCA_900552395.1 uncultured Collinsella sp.
GGCGACCCTGACCGGCGAGCCGCTGGCCGTTGAGCGCAGCGTGGGCGACGACGTGTTCGCCGGTACCGTCGTGGAAGACGGCAGCATCTTGGTGCGCGTGCGCGCCAACACGGCGCAGACCAAACTGCGCTCGATCGTCTCGCTCGTGCAGACGGCCGACTCGCTCAAATCCGAGGGCCAGTCGCATATGGAGGACCTCGCCAACAAGATCGTCCCGTGGAACTTCCTGCTCGCGGGCCTGGTTGCGCTCACCACGCGCAGCCTTATCAAGACCTCGGCGGCGCTGATGGTCGACTACTCGTGCGCACTCAAGCTCACGGGTTCCGTCGCCGTCATGACCGCTATGAGCGATGCTGCCAAGATGGGCGTCATGGTCAAGGGCGCAAAATACTTTGAGTCGTTTGCCAAGGCCGACACCATTGTGTTTGATAAGACTGGCACGCTCACCGAGGCGCAGCCGCGCCTGGCTTGCGTGCTGACGACCGACGGCTGGAGCGAGGACGAGGTCCTGCGCCTTTCTGCCTGCCTGGAGGAGCATTTCCCGCATCCGGTGGCGCGTGCCGTGGTCAACGCCGCCCGCGAGCGCGGACTCGAGCACCGCGAGCGTCACGCTGCGGTCGAGTATATTGTGGCGCACGGCATCGCTTCGTCCATCGAAGGGCGTCGCGCGATTATCGGCTCGGCACACTTTGTGTTTGAGGACGAGAGCGCGCAGCTCGAGGCCGACATTAAGGAGCAAATCGAGTCCCAGATGCAGGGCCTGTCGCCGCTGTATCTGGCGGTCGATGGAAAGGTCGTCGGCGTGCTCGGTATCGAGGACCCGCTCAAGCCCGGGGTCCGCGAGGCAATCGCCGACCTGCATGCGCTGGGCGTCAAGCATGTCGTTATGCTCACGGGCGACTCCGAGCGCACGGCCGAGCGCATTGCGCGAGAGGCGGGCGTCGACGAGTTTAAGGCCGAGCTGCTGCCCGAGGACAAGTACGCGTATGTGGAGCGGATTAAGCGCGAGGGGCACCACGTTGCCATGGTGGGCGACGGCGTCAACGATTCGCCGGCGCTGGGCCTGGCCGATGTGGGTCTGGCCATGGGCGGCGGAAGCGACATCGCCAAGGAGGTCGCCGATATCATCCTGACCGATACGGATCTTGCCGCGATCGTGCGCCTGCGCCGCATGAGTCAGGGCCTCATTGATCGTCTGACGAGCTCCTACTCTAAGGTGATGCTCACCAACTCGGCGCTGTTGGCATTGGGTATTACCGGCGCGATTACCCCGCAGACGTCGTCGTTACTGCACAACGGCTCGACGATCGCCTACAGCCTGGGCAACGCAAAGGCTTACCTGTGTTAGCAGACGTGTTCGCCCACGTTATCTGGCCTGCGCCCAGACGGCATCGGTGTCGTCCGGGCGCAGGTCTTTTGCATTTGGATGCCAACGTATGGGTCGATTCGTTTTGCGTCGACCATGCCGAGTCGCTTGCCGCGCGTGCGTTTATTGGGCAGGCGACGGAGACGGGGACGTTGCTGTTCTTCCCGGTGCATATCGCTAAGGACGTGCTGTACGTTGTCCAACACGAGCTGAAGCGTAGCGTTCTTGCCAGCGGGGGAGCGCTCGACGAGGCGTCTGCCCGTGCAATTGGCGATGCGGCGTTGGCGTTTGTTCGGAACATGACCGAAAACGCCACGGCCGTGGGTGCAGATGCGTCGGACCTTTGGCTGGCCGACAAATACTTAGCGCTCCATCGCGATTACGAGGACAACTTGGTGCTCGCCGCATGCAAGCGCGCGCAGGTCGATTACTTGGTGACCAACGATCGCAAGCTGCTCGAACATGCCGATCTTGCAGCAAAGACCCCGCGCCAAATGATGCCGATTCTGGCTTTGGCCGAACGCGGCGGCGCGGCTATCGGTTGACGCGAACTGTTTGTGGGCCTCTTGGACGACGATGCGCCAAGGGACCCGCGCCTTCTATTTACAAAAGCTCGGCCTTAATGGCGGGACTTTCTGCGAGCTGCTCGGCTGCCTTTTCGTCGGAGCTGTCGAGTGCTGCCAGACTGCGGTAGACCCACTCGTTGACCTGGGTGTTCTTGACGCCTGCGGTCTGCATAAGGGCGCCTACCTCGCGGATTGCTGCGAGCAGATCGGCTTTGGGACCCGCGAGTTCGACCTCGATGCCGTGGTAGGCGGCCACGCCGCGGTTCTCACTCACGTGGTCGATAAAGCCCTCGACGGTCTCAAGCTGCTGGGCGAGAGCCACATCATCGTTAGCGTCCAGCGCGACGAGTGCGTTCGAAACCGTGAGGGCGGGATGTCCGCAGGGGACAAAGCCTTCGATGACATCCATAGCTTCGGTAATGGTTGAGCCCAGGCCTGCGAGGGCATTGACGAGTTGCTGCTTGGTATCCATAACGGTCCTTTCGACGGGTCAATTTTGCTTGGCGAAAATATACGTGACGCGATCGGTAACAAAAGTGCGAAGTGCGGCGCACATTGGGGTCTTCACAGCTCGTGCATAGAACAGCTGTCCGCTTTCAGAACGTGGTAAGATAACACTCCACAAGCGGGGCTCGCCCCGTATGTTCCTTGAAAAGTCGACGGTTATCGGGTGTTTGCAGGCCCGATACCATCCAGACTTTCCCAACATTCGGGGGCGACTGGTTTCGACACGATAGCTCTGAGAGAGGAAGCAAGCCGAGGTCTCCTCGCCTCGTTAAACAGGGGTACCGTCAAATTGAATTGACAACAACTCTTCTTTTGAGCCTATGGCTCTCGCTGCTTAGTTTATAGCGGCGCGTCAACCCGGTGATTTCCCCGACACCGGCGCGACGTCATTTTAGGGGAATGCTCCTGCGCACGTAATCGGTATGGCGCAGGCTAAGACCGAACCGGTTAGGACGCCGCGAGCGTGTCGCTGCGCGCAAAGCGTCCGAGACAAAACCAGCGACTGAGCTTGGAGATGCCAATCAGAGGGCTTTCGTGGACCGGAGTTCGATTCTCCGCGCCTCCACCATACGTAACAGGCAGGTAGAGAAGTGTCTCTACCTGCCTTTTTATTACATATGGATACCGCGGAGAATCGAACTCTATGCAGGGCGCGGGCGTAAAGAAAACGCCTCAGTGACGCAGAGTGGGACGCGTTTTCCCAATGACTGCCCAGGCGGAAACCGCATCCCGGAATCTAAGCTCGGAATGGGATACATTTTCCGGATGACGCCTCAAGTGGAAGCTGCGACCCGGAATCGAGCCGTAGAGTGGGACATGCTTTCCCCATGGCAACCCAGGCGGAAAGCGCATCCCGGAATCGCCCCTCAGAACGGGACGTGCTTTCCGCCAGCCGCCCCCTCAACTCCAAAACCCATGCGCCCTCCATCCCAAAACTGGGTAGAAGAAAGTCAAAACGCAATCGCAGGAGGTCAATATGACTGCAGAAGATAAGGCAAAGAACGCCGGCAAGGTCGCGCTCGTCTTGGAGGGTGGCAGTTTTCGTGGGCAGTTTACCGCCGGCGTGCTCGACGTTCTCATGGAGGCCGGTGTCGAAATTCCGGCGGTATATGGCGTATCGGCCGGTGCGCTCAACGGCGTCAACTACAAGTCACACCAGATCGGTCGCGTCAATCGCATCAACCTGACCTTCTGCAATGACAACCGCTACATGGGTGCCGCATCCTTCGCATCCACGGGCTCCATCGTGGGTTACGACTTTATCTTCAACGATATCCAGGACCGCCTGGATCCCTTTGACAACGAGGCGTTCGACGCGAGCCCCATCGAGATGTACGCCGTCGCGACGGACATGCTGTTTGGAACCGCTGCCTACCTGCCGGTCAAAAGCGCCGTGCTCGACCTCGATGCTGTGCGCGCCTCCACCTCGCTGCCGCTGGTGACGCCGCCGGTCGAGATCGACGGGCACAAATACGTCGACGGCGGCGTGGCCGATTCGGTTCCTATCGAGCATGTGCTCGAGGAGGCGGGCTTCGACCGTGCGGTCGTCATCGTCACCCAGGACCGCTCGTACGAGAAAAAGCCCTACGAGTTTATGCCTGCCGCGCGCGCCCGCTATGCCGACTACCCCTACCTGCTCGAGGCTATCGAGACGCGCCACGACCGCTATAACCTCCAGCGCATGCACCTGTGGAAGTATGAGCGCGAGGGCCGCGCGCTGGTCATCGCTCCGCAAAAGCCGGTCGAGGTCGGCCATGTCGAGCACGATCCGGCAAAGCTTTTGGACCTGTATATCCAGGGCCGTCAGGAGGCAAAGCGCCTGCTCGCGGAAATCCAAGAGTTCGTTGAGCGCTAGCGACGGCGAACCCTCAAAAAATGACAACAGCTAAAGAGTTGGAAAAATCACGGCTCGTGGATGACATGTGCAGAAACTCTGGTCGGAGCCAAAATACCTGTTGACTCGTACGGCGAGCGGGGTAATATGGACGGGTTACTTGCAGAGCCCCGTGAATCTCTGTAACAACACGTACTGTACATGGAGGAGTCTAAGTGATTTCGAAATCGACTCACTACGCCAAGCAGGGCGAGGTCCAGCGCAACTGGGTTCTCGTCGACGCCGATGGTGCTGTCCTGGGCCGTCTTGCCACCCAGATCGCAATGATCCTGCGCGGTAAGAACAAGCCCCAGTTCACGCCCAACAGCGACTGCGGCGACTTCGTTGTCGTCATCAACGCCGATAAGGTCCAGCTTACCGGTAACAAGGCCGACACGAAGACCTATTATCGCCACAGCGGCTACAACGGCGGCCTCAAGGCTGAGAGCTTCCGCCAGGCTATGGAGAAGCACCCGGAGAAGGTCATCGAGCGCGCCGTTCGCGGTATGCTGCCCAAGACCACCCTCGGCCGTGCCCAGATGACCAAGCTTAAGGTCTACGCTGGTGCCGAGCATCCGCATGCTGCCCAGAACCCCACGAAGATTGAGCTGGAGGCTTAAAGATGGCTGAGAACACCGTTGTCTACCAGGGTACCGGCCGTCGTAAGAACGCCGTCGCCCGCGTCCGTCTCATCCCCGGCACCGGCAAGGTGACCATCAACAAGCGTGACGCCGAGCAGTATTTCGGCCGTCATCAGCTCGTTGAGAACGCCCTTGCTCCCTTCAAGGTGACCGACACCGCCGGTCAGTTCGACGTTATCGCTCTGTGCGATGGCGGCGGCATCTCCGGTCAGTCCGGCGCTCTGCGTCTGGGCATCGCTCGCGCTCTTCTGAACGCTGGCGACTACCGTGCTGACCTCAAGAAGGCCGGTTTCCTTACGCGCGATGCTCGCGTGGTCGAGCGCAAGAAGTACGGCCTCAAGAAGGCCCGCCGCGCTCCCCAGTTCTCCAAGCGCTAAGGTTTTATCTCCTTTCGAGATACAATGTACAAGCGGGGCCTGCCGATTCCTCGGCGGGTCCCGCTTTTCTTTTTCGACTAGGGTGGGCGGTTGTATATCGCCTGCTAGGGAAGGAGCGATCCTATGCCCCAGAACATCTTCGGTACCGACGGCGTCCGTGGCGTCGCCAATGCCGACCTCTCGTGCGACCTCGCGTTTCGCCTGGGCCGCGCGGCGACCAAGTTCCTTGGCCCGGACATCTGCATCGGCCGCGACACGCGTCTTTCGGGTACCATGCTCGAGAGTGCTCTGACCGCTGGCATTATGGCAGAGGGCGGCCGTCCGCATTGCTGCGGCGTTATCCCTACGCCGGCCGTGGCGCTGCTCACCGTCCAAAACGAGCTCGACGGCGGCATCGTCATCTCGGCGTCGCACAACCCACCCGAGTACAACGGCATCAAGCTGTTTGACGGCCAGGGCTTCAAGCTGCCGGATGCGGTGGAGGACGAGATCGAGGCGTTCGTGGCGCGCGGCG
>URZJ01000120.1 GCA_900552395.1 uncultured Collinsella sp.
CCTGGCCAACGTGGACGTGGCGCCGCACGGCCCCGAGCGCTATGCGGTGGTCTCCGGCCAGCGCAAGATGCTCGACTTCGAGGACGGCTATTACTACCCCGCGCAGACCGGCATCGATTTCTATCACCATTACAAGGAGGACATCGCCCTCTTTGCCGAGATGGGCTTTAAGACCTTCCGCATGAGCCTGGCGTGGACCCGCATCTTCCCCAACGGTGACGAGACCGAGCCCAACGAGGCCGGCCTGGCCTTCTACGAGGACGTGTTCCGCGAGTGTCAGGCGCACGGCATCGAGCCGCTCGTGACCATCACGCATTTCGACTGCCCGATTCACCTCATCAAGGAGTACGGCGGCTGGCGCAACCGCAAGCTCATCGACTTCTACAAGAACCTCGCGACCACGATCTTCACCCGCTACAAGGGCCTGGTAAAGTACTGGCTTACCTTCAACGAGATCAATATGATCTTGCACCTGCCGTTTATGGGTGCCGGTCTGGTCTTTGAGGAGGGCGAGAACAAGGAGGCCGTCGAGTACCTGGCCGCCCACAACGAGCTCGTCGCCAGCGCTTGGGCAACCAAGATCGCTCACGAGATCGACCCTGAGGTCAAGATCGGTTGCATGCTTGCCGCAGGTAGCTACTACCCCTACAGCTGCCGTCCGGGCGATGTGCGCCAGGCGCAGATTGACAACCAGAGCAACTATTTCTTCGTCGACGTTCAGAGCCGCGGTTACTACCCGGCCTATGCCGTCAAGAAGCTCGAGCGTCTGGGCATCGATGTGGGCATGACGGACGAGGACCGCGAGATCCTGGCCGCCAACACCGTCGACTTCATCAGCTTTAGCTATTACAGCACCCGTTGCTCCGCCGGTGCCGATAACCCCGATGTCGAGCGCACCCAGGGCAACGCCTTCGCCGGCGCCAAGAACCCCTACCTGCAGGAGAGCCAGTGGGGCTGGGCCATCGATCCGCTGGGCTTCCGCATCACCCTCAACGACCTGTACGACCGTTATCAGAAGCCGCTGTTTGTGGTCGAGAACGGCCTGGGCGCCAAGGATGTTGTCGAGGAGGATGGCTCCATCAACGACGACTACCGTATCGACTACCTGCGCCAGCATATCGCCGCGATGCGCGATGCGGTGACCGAGGACGGCGTTGACCTGCTGGGCTACACCACCTGGGGACCGATCGACCTGGTGTCTGCCGGCACGGGCGAGATGTCCAAGCGCTACGGCTTTATCTATGTCGACCGCGATGATGCGGGCAACGGCACCCTCAAGCGTTCCAAAAAGAAGAGCTTTCACTGGTACAAGCATGTCATTGAAACGAATGGTGAGGATCTGTCCTAAGGAAGCCGAGACACTCAACTTCAGAGTTTCCTAACCAATACGCCCGGCGAGCAGTTAATGCCCGCCGGGCGTTTTGTTAAAAGAAGTGAAAGCACTCATTGGGGACGTACTTAAATGAGTGCCCGCAGAATGAGAGTGGATAATCTCCCGTTTTTAGCCTGTTTGTGGGCTCAAAGTGGGAGATTATCCACTCTCGCCATTTGGGCGTCCAAAAATCCTCGCTCGTTTTGTCTTAGTCATTGGGGACGTTCTTAAACGACTAGTCGCTGGTCCACTCATTGGGGACGTACTTAAATGAGTGGCCCCTGGGGACACCCTTTGCCGTCGGCGGATTTTGGGACATGTGGCCCGCTTTTTGGGCCCGCCTGTCGGTACACTAAAAGCACTATGGGTACCTGCGAGCGACATATCGGCCACGCGGCCGCCCGATCCGCACCCGTGGCGGATCCCAGGGGCGGCAGGCTCTTCGCCATGCCGCGATTCCTTGTTGGCATAACACATCGGGTGTACCGTCACCGCGTCTTTGCTATCGCCGGCGCCATCACCGCGCTGTTCCTCATGGTTTTGGCAGTCTTGCCGGCGCTGTTCGCCTTCGACCCCAAACTTTCTAACGCCGTGCCCGCCTATAGCGAGGTGTCCGAAGAGGTCGTGGATGCGCTCGTCCACTCGAGCTCTCTCCCGCTGCTTGTCGCCGCAATTATATTTTCGATCTGGGGCGTATCGGTCTATCTGCGCTGTTTGGACTATGTGTTGCGCCGCCGTCTTGTTGCCGTCGCTACCATCTGCGCCCTGTGGATGATCGAAGTCATTCTCAAGTACAAGTCGTTCACGCCGTTCTATGCCACCGTGCTGTGGTACCTGTACTACGTGCCCATGACGCTCATTCCGCTGCTCTACCAGTTGTGTGGTCTGCGCCTTGCGGGGCTGGAACAACACCGTGCGGGCCGTCGCTATCGCAGCATCCTGTGGGTCGTGGCCATCCTACTTATCGGTTTTGTGCTCACCAACGATTTCCACCAGCAGGTCTTCCACTTTGACCGTACAAGCGACACCTGGAGCAACGATTACACGTACGGCTGGGGTTATTTCGCTGTCTTAGTGTGGACGGCCTTTAACTTTGTGGCCTTTTTTATCCTGGTGGGCCGGTCCTCGTCCTTTCGCATCCAGCGTTTCTCGGGCACGGCGGCGCTCGTACTGCTGGGTGGCGCATTCTTTGCCGTCTCGTATGCGCTGCGTGTGCCCTGGGCATGGAGGCTTAATTTTTCACTTGTCTACTGCGTCCTGTGCGTGGTGGCGATGGAAATCTGTCTCGATTGCGGTGTCATCCCGTCGTACCACGATATCGCCGGTATTTTCGGCACCTTGCCACTTGACCTCAAAGTTCTAACGCGTGACCTGCAGGAAGTCTATGTCACGCCGGTGTCAAAGCCAATGCCGGTAGGCGTGCGTGAGGAGTTGCGGGTCCAAGAGCACGGGCACGCTCACGCCTTTGCCGTGGCGTCCGATCCCGATGTAATGTATCGCGCCTTTCCGCTGCTGGGTGGATCGGCTCTCCTTGCCCAGGACGTCTCGGAGCTCAACGAACTCAATCGCGAACTGGCGCATCGTCGCATGGAGCTGCAACGCCAAAATGAGCTGCTTGCCGCCGACTACGACCTTAAGACACATTTGGCAGACCAAGAGGCCGAGACCTTACTGGTCCAAGACGTGGACCAAGCGCTTGCCCGTGCGCTCGAAGGGATGTACGACCTGCTGAGCTCGCTGCCGCCGTTGACCGATGAGGCATCTTCGCACGAGCGTTACCGCATGCTGCAGCGCGCCAAGATGCTCGTCGCCTATTGCAAACGCAAGGGGTCGCTCACGTTGGCACAGCACGGGGAGAGCGGTTTTGACCGCGACCGCATTCAGCTCATCGCCAACGAGCTTGCAAGTGACCTACGCACCATCGATGTCGATTGCGCCTCGATTATCGCCATACGGCGCCCGATGCACGCCAGTACGGTAAGCGCCCTGTACGACTGCGTGTATGACTTTGCGTTTTTTGCCTACACCACCGACCAACCGGCGCTTATGTATCACTTGGGCGACCATGACCGGTGCAGTGTCGAGCTGCGCGCCACGCTTTTTTCCAACGATGATGAAGATCTTTCGCAGACGCCCGCTGCGCAAGAGCTCGAAAGCGCTCTGCAAGGGCGCAACGTGGCATACCGCCTTGAGGGCGAGCCCGGCCAGCTGCGCATGATCGTCTTGATGCCGAGGGCGGGTGAGTGACGATGCAGATTTCGTTCATCCTTCCCCAAATCGTTGCGCTCGATGTTGTCTTTGCCCTGGCTGTGTGTCTGCAGATGATCCACGTCCCGCTCATCGCATCGCGCCGCTCGTCCTATAACCGTAAGGTGATTTGCGCCTACGAGACGAGCCTTGTGCTTCACCTGATGATTTCGGCGCTCATCTTATTCGCGTCGTCTGGCTCGTATCTGGTGGCGCCGCTTGACGTTTGCGCCAGGGCAATGGGCGGAGTGCTGTGGCTCAATGCCGCGATCTTTGCCTATGGCGTGGTCCTTATGGTGCGCTATCGTCGCCCTGTCATGCTGGCCGAGCTGCTGCTTGTTGGCGCCGTGACACCGCCGGTGGTTTTTGCCATGGGCTCGGTGTGGGCCGTTGTCCTTATCGCAGAGGGAGCGTTCTTCCTGTTCCGTTCCGTCGCGGCGCTCTTGATGGACGTCCGTAACCGCCAAGAGGATATCACCGCGTTCTCGACGATTGAAACCATCAACGTGATTCCCGTGGGCATCCTGTATCTGGACTCGAGGGGCCGTCCACTGCTCATGAACCGCTGCATGCGCAAAAACCTGGCGGAGCTTCATATGCCCACCGACCTAGGCGATATGAGCGGTACATGGAACGACCTGCGCAAGCTCAGCATGCAAATGCCCGAAAGCAGCAGGAACCGCGTGCGCATTAATCTGGACCGCTTTGGTGAGGCGCGCGTTGTGGTTGAGGTTTCTCCCGCCGAGATTCGCTTGTTTGTGCACGATGACGTTATGGTTTCGGGCCGTTCGTTCGAGCGCATTATCGGCCTGGATGTGACAGAGTATGCGCACGCGCATGACCGTCTGGCGCAAGCCAACCACCTGCTTGAGCTTGCGGGCCAAGAGCTCCAGGCCCAGATCGAAGAAGTCAAAAAAGTTGCCGACAACGCGGCCTATCTGCGCATGCGTGCCCGCGTTCACGATGTGATCGGCCAGCGCCTGTCAATCCTTCATCGCTATTTGGAGGAGGGGCGCTTGGACGACGAGTCGCTCGAGCAGATCGACCCGTTGTTGCGCTCGATCGCCGCCGATCTGCGCAGCGGGGGCGACGCCGAACCGACAGAGCAACTGGGCGATATCGTCCATGCTTTTGGCCTGGTGAGTGTGCAGATCGATGTTGAGGGCGCGCTGCCCGAGGACGTGCGTGTCGCGGCAGCCTTTCTGCAGATTATCCGCGAAGCCTCGACCAATGCCACCAAGCATGCGCAGGCGCATCGGGTCCATGTGCGCTTGTGGCGGGAGATGTCGGAAGACGGCGCTGTTGCGCGGATGACCGTTTCTAACGACGGCGCGCCTGCACCCGTATCGTATCGCGAGGGAACGGGTATCCCTGGTATGAGGCATGTCGCACAGAATCTGGGCGGCAGCCTGGAAGCCCACGCCGCCCCGCCCTTTACGCTTGCGGTGTCCATCCCGCTCGCCTCCAACGCCACGGTCCAAAGGAGAAGCTCATGATCCGCGTGTTAATCGTCGAAGACCAGGCTATCTTGCGCGAGAGCCTGGCGCGTTCCGTGGGCGACCAGCCCGACATGACCGTTATCGCCGCGATCGCCGACGCCTCGGATGCCTTGGACGTTGTGCTCAAGGAGCGTCCGGACATGATACTGATGGATGTGTGCACCGAGCACGATTCCAACGGCATCGTGGCGGCGGCGCGCATCAAAGAACAACTGCCCGAGTGTCGCATCATCATCATGACGGGTATGCCCGAGATCACCTTTGTGGACCAGGCGCGCGAGGCGGGCGTCGACAGCTTTGTGTACAAGAACGTCGGTATCGACGAGCTATTCGCCGTGATGCGCTCCACGCTGGCGGGTTACTGCACGTTTCCCAAGCCGCCCGAGAGCATCTTCTCCGGCACGGCGGCCCTCGACGATGTCGAGCTGTCGATCTTGCGCCTTGCCTGCGAGGGTAAAAGCCGCCGCGAGATTGCGGCCGAGCTGTTTATGAGCGAGGGCACCATCAAACGCCGCATCTCGGAGATTCTCAACAAGACCGGCTACGACAACATCATGCGCCTGGCCGTGCGCGCGGTGACCGAGGGCAGCATCGTTCCCAACATGGAGCGCCCGTAATC